>JAGQRA010000147.1 GCA_020425885.1 Planctomycetota bacterium
CAATCGTGATCGGGGCCTGATCCGACCGGAATCCCGGTCGCGGCATTCCCCCCCTCATCGCACATGAAAAGTACCGCAGCGCCGCATGTCGCGGCGCTGCGGCAGGCTCAACCATGTGCAGACCTACTCCCATACGCAGCCGCCGGGTGATGTGGCTCGTCCTTGTTCTGGCAACTGCTGCCGTTGTCCTCGTCCTGGCGAACTCAGTTTTCGCTCCGGGCCAACCTCCTGGTGAGCCGGCGCAATCGGCGAGCGATACCGGCGCCACACCGGTGGCCGCCCCTGAACCCGTTCGCCCCACACCGCAGGACTCTGTGGGCGTGATCCGCGAGCGGGTTGCGGTCGAGGCATCGGCACCTCCATCGCGCAGCTTCGCCGAACTCGTCGACGAGCTGGTGGCGACCGCACGGACGACGACCGATCTGGTTGGCGAGGAACGCATCGACGAGGCCAGGCGCAGTGATGATGCGGCGCGGAATCAGTTCGCCGCGTTGCTGGAGGCGTTCCCCGATGCCGGCGAACAGGCCCTCGCAATGCTCGGCACGATCCCGCCGGACTCAGAGACCCGGCTCGACATCGCCCGGCGAACAGTCCTGAAACTCGTTCTCGCCACGACCCTGGCGGATCTGCATCGCATCGCGAAGACCGCCGCCGATCGATCTCGGATCGACCCTCTGGTCAGCTCCCTGCTCACCGTCATGCACCTCGGGGGCGCCACTGCCACCCTCGGCAACGACGTCCTGGGCGACAAGCCGTATCTGCGGCTCTGCCACGAGCCCGGCGTGCTCGAGATCGTCGAGCTCGCCGGCAGGGGCGAGTTCCCGCGCAGCATCGCCACCAGCCTGCTGATGACGCTGTGGCAGAACCTCGCCGCGGCGGGTGAGCGTTCGTCGGCGGATCTGGACAGCATGGCGATGATCCTCATGGCCGACGCCGATGCGAGCAAACGCACCGCGGCCTGCCGACACCTGCTGCTCGATCCGAGATACCGCGCGGTCGTTCTCACCTGGCTGCGAGAACGCAAGGACCTCGCCGTCGCGGCCGATGTGACCGGCATCGCCGCCCGCGAACTGCCGCCGCCCGCCGCCCTGCAGGTCCTGCGAGAACTGGCGCCGGTGCTGCCGAGGATGCCGAGCGCCTACATGGTTCTCGCCACCCGATCCGAGGAGCTGGTGCTCGAGGAGTACTACGGCTTGCTGGCCAGCGACACCTACGCCGCGGTGCGCAGCGACCTCATCAGCGGCCTCGGCATGGCGCGAGGAGCCGAGGCGCGCAACGCCGTCGAGCTCGCGCTGCAGGACCCCGCCAGCCAGGTCCGCACCCAGGCCATGCTGACGATCTCGGCGATCGCCCCCGAACGCGCAGAGGAGGCCTGCAACCTGCTGCTCGACGACCCGCGCACCGCCAACGATCCCGACACGCTCGCGGTCGTGGTCATGGCGCTCGACAACCTGGCATCCGCAGGCGAGGTCAACGCCGTCGACCGTCTCGGCCAGCGACTGCGGCAGTCCCCGCTGCCCGAGCACACCCGACAACGCCTCGAGTCGATCCTGGACCGGTCACTGCCGGGCGGGCGCACTTCGCGGTAGGCGCGGCGGCCGCCTACTTCTTCTTCTCGTTGTGCTTCGTGTGACGACGCAAGCGAGGGCAGTACTTGCTGAGCTCGAGCTTGGGCGTGCCTGGCTTCTTGCGGATCGTGTAGTTCCTGTCGCCAGATTCCTCGCAGACGAGGAACACGATTTCTTTCTTCTTCTTGGGCTTGGCCATGGCGCTGCAGTTGGGAGGGCCGAGCAGAGTAGCGAGCAGCCCCGCCCGTGCAAGAGCAGACCCGCCCCCGATTCAATTGTGCTCGAAGACGAGGATCGGCATCTGACCGTGGAACGAGGACCAGGGCGCGGTCGTGGCGCTGCCCGGGAAGTAGAGCGTGACGCAGTCGTTACCGACGCCGATCTCGTCGAGCACCATCATGACGCCGTTGCTGACCGAGATCGGCAGGCCCGGACGACTGGTATCGACCCACGCGGACTGCACGCCGATCCGCATCCCGACCGTCGTCGCGGCCGCGACGAGCTGGAACGACTGTGTGTAACCACCAGAAGGGTCAACACTTCCGACTAGGACTCCGTCCAGGGGAGCCCACTGGAAGCAAGTCGACAGGGCCGGATCGATGGCGCCGAGCGAACCGCCATAGCCGACGAAGCCCGGCGATGCGGCCCGTGGCTGCGGGTCGAGGCCGAACCAGAGGAAGGTCATGGTTCCCGGGGCGTTCGTCGCATGCGGCGGCGCGCCGGTCATCCGGAACGTCGCCGTCCCGCCCACCACGGGCCCGGTCGCCGGATCGTTCCAGACCAGCGCCGTGGCAACGGAACCGGTCGTGCAGCTGCCGTCGCCGACGGTCACCGCATACCCGGTCTCGACTCCGCCGTCGAACCAGACCGCATCGACCCAGTTGTCCGAGCCCACGACGAACGGCGCGTCACCGGCCTCGAACTCGAGGAACAAGGTGCCGGCGATGACCAGCAGGGGCGTCGTGAACTGGAGCGACAGCAGGTCCTCGCCGACCTGGGTCGCGCCACCGGGCGCCGGCGTGGCACCGACCGAAACGGACGTCGGTCCGAACACCACGGCCGTGTTGGACGGACGGTTCGCGACGAGGTCGGACGTGATGAAGCCAGCTGGCAGGCTGTCGAAACCGGCGCGGACCGTCAGTGTGCGCTGCATGGCCGGGTAGGGCGGCTCGCCGAGGAATGACGGGCGCCGCAGGCGCAGACCGGTGACGGTCTTGCCGATGAAGTTCGACGGCAGCAAGGCAGCGGCGATTCGCAGCTGCAGGGTGCCTTGGCTCCACCGCAGCGGCATCGACAGCGCCGCATTGCCCGGCAGATCGGTGCAGGCCTCGGGCACGACGGACTCGTTCTGCGCGAGGACCGTGGCCACCGGACACAGCACGGCCAGGATCAGGGATGGGAGGATTGGTT
Source organism: Planctomycetota bacterium (assembly GCA_020425885.1). The sequence goes on from JAGQRA010000147.1 coordinate 2,979, forward strand.
TCATCGCCGACTCCGATTGGGGATTCCTTGGTGACATCGGCAGTTGATCGACCGCAACCCAAGCGGTCCTTGCCGCACGCGGCAAGGCACCTTGCCGGACACCGACGCGATGAAAGAGAAAAGGGCCCGGTCTCAGCCGGGCCCTTTCCTGGGGTCGTCCGCAACTCGACTCACTCCCTTCCTGTTCCGAGGCCCGAACATCGACCGGCGCCGATCCCCAACCTGAGGTCAGTTCGCCGAACGTCACATGGCATCGCCCGGTTCGATCATTGCCAAAGGCGGTGGCCATGCGCGAGCATGCGCAGATGGTCGACGCAGAAGAGCAAGGCGCGCGACAGCGGCCGGTCGCGATCGTCACGGGAGGCAGTCGCGGCATCGGGCTCGCGATCGCCGAGGCCCTGGCGCGCGATGGCCATCGCCTCGTGCTCGTCGCCAGGGACCGCGGGCGGCTCGAGAGCACCGTCGATCGGCTGCGAACCGGCGGCGCCGAGGCGGTGGCAGCAGCCGTCGATCTGCGTGCGGCCGGCGCCGCGGACGAGGTGATCGCGACGGCACGGCAGGCCTTCGGTCCGCCTTCGGTCGTGGTCAGCAACGCCGGCACCGCCCCCACCGCCAAGATCGAAGCGACGGACGACGACATGCTGCGCGAGACCTTCGAGCTGCACGTCGGTGCGCCGCTCGCGCTGGCCCGCGCCGCGCTGCCGGCGATGAAAGCGGCCGGTGGCGGTTGCCTGCTCCACCTCGCCTCGACCGCCGGCCTGCGCGGCTTCCCGTTCACCGCCGCCTACACCGCGGCCAAGCACGGCATGATCGGCCTCGCCAGGGCCTTCCGCGTCGAGCTGGCACGCACCGGGATCCGGGTCTACGCCCTGTGTCCGGGCTTCGTCGACAGCGACATCACCCGCAGCGCGGCGGCCGCGATCGCCGGCCGCGGCCGGACGAGCGCGGACGACGCCTTCGCCATGATGGCGGCGCAGAACGTGATCGGGCGCATGCACTCGACCGCGGAGGTTGCGGCTGCCGCCGCCATGTTGGTGCGCGAGCGGCCCGACGGCTGCGTCTACGAGCTCGATCGCCCGGACCCAGGGTTCGTGGATCAGGCCTGAACCCGCACCGCCCGGCGAACGTGTCTAATGAGACGGAACCGATTTGCTCCGGGCGCGTCCACGCCGCCCCTTCTGAACAATCGCGCCGACGAGCACGGCGTCAAACCGAGAGGAACGAGACGATGAAGCTGATCCGATCCCTGACCGCGTGCATGTGCCTGCTGACGGTCCCGGACATCGCGCCACCCGACATGAAGGGCGTGACGGTCGAATGCCGACTGGAGCTCGGGCCACTCGCCGACGTCGCCTGCGTGCAGTACCGGGTCGAGGAAGGCGACACGCTGAGCGCGATCGCGAAGACGCACCTCGGCGATCCGAAGCGGTACCTCGACATCCTCGCGCTCAATCCCACCCTCGAGCCCGACCGCCTGAAGATCGGCACCACGTTCTGGCTGCCACCCCGGAAGCCGAACGGCAAGCCCCTGCTGTTCCTGTTCGTCGAGGCGCCCTACGGCGGCCCCTTTCGCAAACCCAGGACCCTGGACATCAAACCACTCGCCGGCACGCTCGCGTTGCCATTCTCTCGATATGGCAGGTACGAGTTCTATCTCGTGCCTCATCAGCGGCTGGCCACCTTCGAGCAGAAGCTGAAGGAACAGAAGGCCGGCGAACCGCTGTTCGACGAAGAGCAGGATCGCGCCATCGTTCGATTGACGGGCGACACGCCATCCCACTACGTCGACCGCAACTCGCCGGTGAAGAAGATCCGCAGCACGATGAAGGTCACCAAGGACGCGGACGGCAAGCTCGCGATCCGCACCGAGAACGTTCATTTCGACAAGGACGGCAAGGAGCTGGACGACAAGCTCGAGGGCTCGCCGGGCAAGGTCGAACCGAAGAAGGAGGCCTTGCTGCTGTTGCTGCTCGCGCTCGGTGGCGGCTCCTGGCTCCTGCTCCGCGCCCGGAATCGACGGCCCCAGCCAGCGATGGCCTGACGTGAACGCCGGCCGCAACACGCTTCTCGCCCTCGCCGTGCTGGCCACCGCGGCCGTCGCCGCGGCCGCGCCGCTCTGGACCTACGCGCTGTCGCTCGCGCTGTTCGGCCTGCCCCATGTGCTCGTCGAACTGCGCTACGTCGACGAGCGCTTCTCGGCACGCCTGCCACGCCGCACGATCGTATGGCTGGCCGCGGGCCTCGCCGCCATCGTCGCCGTGCGCCTCTGCGCCTTCGGCGGACTCGGCACCGGCACCGGACGCGTCATGGTCGAGCTGCTGCTCGGCGGCGGCATCACGGCGGCGGCGGTGCCACTGCTGTTGCCCCGACGTCAGGCGGCCATCGCCATCACGATGCTGGCGGCCTTGCTCGCGGGTGCCGCCCTGGCGCCGCTCGCGACCCTGGTCACCTTGTCCTTGCTGCACAATCTGACGCCGGTCGGGTTCCTCACCGAGCGGCTGCGCGGCCGCGAGCGGCGCCGCGCTCTGGTCATCTGCGCCATCGTCTTCGCCGCAATCCCGTTGCTGCTCCTCGGTGGCGCCCTCGATCCGATCGTCGCCCCGTTCGCGATGGCGCCGACCACGCCCGGCCCGTTCGGCACAGCCCCGCTCGACGCCCACCTGCCGGTGTTCGTGCCATCGCCGCTGCTCGGCACCGCGTTCGCCGACCGCCTGTTCGCCACCGCCGCGTTCCTGCAATGCATGCACTACGCCGTCGTGCTGCACGTCCTGCCGCGCCTGTCCGGCGGCGCGGAACGTAGCGGCGAGGCGATCGCCTGGCCCCGCGCCGCGACCTGGGCCGCCGTCCTCGCCATGGCCGCGCTGCTGTTCACGATCGGCTTCGGCTACGACTTCGCCCGGACGCGCAGCATCTACGCCGTCTTCGCCGCCGTGCATGCGTGGCTCGAGCTGCCGATCCTGGCCCTCGCTGCCGGCGTGCTGCCCCGACACGCGACTGCCATGGCCCGAGCAGCATGAACCAGGCAGTATGAACTGGTTTGGGGCATTCGCACTGACGTGCCTCGTCGAGCTGCCGATCGTGGCCGCGGTGGCGCCGCGCCCGCTGCGGCGCCGGGCCGCACTCGATTCGCTCGCGATCAACCTGCTGACCCATCCCCTGGCCTGGTACGTCTCGGTCACCGACCTGCTGGCCTGGACCCCGACCGAAGTGCTCGTCGCGATCGTCGAGGCCGCTGCCTACGCCCTGGTCACGCGCATGTCCTGGCCCCGCGCGATGGCCGCCGCCGTGCTCGCCAACGGCGTCACCGCGGCGATGTCCTTCCTCGTCTGATCGCATCTACCCGCTCTACCTTGTCGCTCACTCCCTCGCCGCACATCGTGCGCCTGGCCATGCTCGTCAAGGCCGGCGGCCCCGTGCTCGACGTCGCCGCCGGCAACGGCCGCCACGCCGTGCTGTTCGCCGACCGTGGCCATGCCGTCACCGCGATCGACCGCGACGTCACATCACTGCGCGCCCTGGCCGATCCACGCATCGAGGTGATCGCGGCCGATCTCGAGCGCGGACCCTGGCCAGTCCGCGGCCGCACGTTCGCCGCCGTCGTCGTCAGCAACTACCTCTGGCGCCCCTTGCTGCCGACCCTGATCACCAGCGTCGCGCCGGGCGGCGTCCTGCTCTACGAGACGTTCGCCGTCGGCAACGAACGCCACGGCCGCCCGCGCAATCCTGACTTCCTGCTGCGGCACGACGAGCTGCGTCAGGCCGTGGCCGGCCAGCTCGAAGTCGTCGAGTTCGAGTACGGCCCGGTCGGCGACCCGCCAATTGCCGTGCGGCAACGAATCGCCGCCATCCGTCCGGCATCGCGATAGCCGATGCTACGATCCGGCGATGCTCTCACGCCGCGGCTTCCTCGGGGCAATCGCCACCCCGCCGTTCGCAGTCACCCTGACGGACCTCGAGGCGCGATTGCGGTTGGGACAGTTGCTCGAGCGGGCCCGACAGGACCCGCGGCCGGCAGCGGAGTTCGCCGCCGACGAGCCGTTCTGGCGTGAGATCCAGCAGGCGTTCCCGGTCGATCGTTCGCTGACCAACCTCAACAACGGCGGCGTCAGTCCGTCGCCGTCCGTGGTCCACGAGAAGTACGAGCAACGCCTCCGCACCTGCAACGATGCGCCGCCGTACCACATGTGGAAGGTGCTCGATCCGGGCCGTGAGATCGTGCGCCGACAGCTCGCGCACGTCGTCGGCTGCGAGGCCGACGAGCTGGCGATCACGCGCAACTCGACCGAGAGCCTGATCACGTGCCAGCACGGCATCGACCTGACCGCCGGCGACGAGGTGCTGACCACCGACCAGGACTACCCGCGCATGCTGCAGGCGTTTCGTCAGCGCGAGCGTCGCCAGGGCATCGTCGTCAGGAAGATCGAGCTGCCGGTCCCGTGCGTCTCCGACGCCGACGTGGTCGAGCGCTTCGCCGCGGCGATCACCGACCGCACCAAGCTGATCCTGGTCTGTCACGTCATCAACCTCACCGGCCAGATCCTGCCCGTTCGCGAGGTCTGCGCGATGGCGCGAAAGCGCGGCATCGCGGTGATCGTCGACGGCGCGCACGCGATCGCCCACTTCCCGTTCCGCATCGACGAGCTCGGCTGCGACTACTACGGCTCGTCGCTGCACAAGTGGCTGTTCGCGCCGATCGGCACCGGCCTGCTCTACGTCAGGAAGGAGCGCATCAAGGACCTGTGGCCGCTGTTCGCCGCGCGCGAGGAGCTGGACGACGACATCCGCAAGTTCGAGGAGATCGGCACCCACCCGGCCGCGACCGGCCTCGGCATCGCCGAGGCGCTGACGTTCCACCACGGCCTCGGCGCCGAACGCAAGCTGGCGCGACTCGTCCTGCTGCGCGATCGCTGGGTCAAGGCGCTGGCCGGTAGCGACCGGGTCAGGCTGCAGACCGACCTGGCGGCCGGCCGCGCCGGCGCGATCGCGACGGTTCAGGTGGTCGGGATCGACACCGGCAAGCTGGCGGCGCATCTGTGGGACGACCACCGCATCCTGACCGCACCGATCAAGCACGCCCGCTTCGAAGGCCTCCGCGTCAGCCCGAGCGTCTACACCACGACCGACGAGGTCGACCGCTTCGTCGAGGTGATGACGAGCGTGATCCGCGACGGCCTGCCGACGTAGCGGCGCGGCCCTGTCGGTCGGCCTCTCGCCTACGGCGCCGCGAACGTGACCTCGATCGCCTCGCCCCACCGACGGCCGTTCGCGATCGGTGCCGAGATTCGCGTCAAGTCCCGGTGTCAACGCGTCGATGACTCGCCTCCAGGAGTCGAACACACATGCGGATCACGTGGTTGTTGGAAGATGCGTCCCATATCTGGGGCGGCGTCAAGGTCGCATTGGAGAACGCGAACTGGCTCCACCGCCGTGGCCACGAGGTGACCGTCGTGTCGCGTTCGGAAGCGCCGACGTGGATGGCGGTCGAGTGCGCGTTCGTCCGCGTGCGCGACTTCCAACCCGAACACCTCCCCGAAGCGGACGTCATCATCGGCACCTTCTGGTCGACGGTGCCATGGGCGGCGAGCGCCGGCCCCGGCAAGGGCGTGGCGGTGCACTTCTGCCAGGGCTACGAGGGCGACGCACAGGAGAACGTCGCGTTGCGCGATCGCATCGAGGCCGTCTATCGATTGCCCGCAGTGCGACACATCACGATCTCGAGCAACCTCACCGCGCTGCTGCGCGACCGGTTCGGGGCCGAGCCGGTGCAGCTCGTCTATGCCATCGACCACGACGTGCACCACCCGGCAGCCGAGCGCCCGGTCGGTTCGCCGTTGCGCGTCGGCATCGTCGGCCCCTACGCGATCAGCTGGAAGGGACTGCCGACCGGCTACGAAGCCTGCCGCCTGACGCAGGCCGCCGGACAACCGATCGTGATGGTGCGTGCGACCAACGTCACGCCGGCCGCGCCCGAACTCGACACGCCGTTCCCGATCGAGTGGCACCACCAGCTGCCACCGCGCGCCATGGGCGACTACTACCGCTCGCTCGATGTGTTCGTCGCCACCAGCACCGGCGCCCAGGAAGGGTTCTTCCTGCCGGCGGTGGAGGCGATGGCGTGCGGCGTGCCGACGGTCCTGACCGACATCCCGTGCTTCCGCAGCCACGGCGACGGCAGCGGTGACGACCACTACGCGTTGTTCGTGCCGCCGTCCGATCCGGCGGCGATGGCCGAGGCCATCGTCATAGCCGGGCGCATGCCGGACGTGCGCAAGGCTCTGCGACGCGAGGGCATCGCCGTCGCCGCGCGCTACACCCAGGATCGCCACGGCAGCCAGCTCGAGGCGGCCCTGCGGCGTTTCGTCGCCGATTCCGTGACCGCGATCGCCGACACCGACGAACCGCGACTGATCGCGAACGCGCCGTCGGCGACCGCCGCGCCCGATGTCGCCGAGGTCATCGAGATACCCGATGTCACCGCGGAGCTTCTGGAGCGACTCGACGCCGAAGCGGCACGCGCCGACGCCAACGGCGATCCCGACCTGGCGATCCGCTTCCTCGGCGCGACCTCGTGCCTCGCCCCACAGGACATGGACCGGCAGCTCGCGCTGGCCAGGGCCCTGCACGACAGCGGTGACCACGATGCAGCGCTGGCGGCCTACGACCGGATGGCTTGCTCCTGGCCTGACGACGAGGCCGTGCATCTCGGCCGCGGCATGACGCTGCATGCGCTCGGACGATTCGAGGCTGCCGCGCAGGCATTCCGGACGGCGATCGCCATCGGCGCCCGCACCGCCGAGGCACAGAACCGGCTCGGCGTCGTGCTCTACCAGGCCGGAGACATCGCCGCCGCGCGCGCCAGCTTCGAGCAGGCGCTGACACTCGAACCCGACAACGCCGACGCCCTGGCCAACCTCTCCGCGCTGCCCGCGGCCTAGAGACCCCGATGCGCGTCCTGTGCAACCTGCCACTGGATTGCTTCGACCACCGGGATGCACTGGAGGGCGTCGAGCTAATCACCTACGGCCCGCCCGATCGGATGCTCGTCGACGGCGTGCACTTCCCGTTCGACGTCGCGTTCGATCCCTCATCCGGCAGCTGGGACGAGCTGGCCGCCGCGCTGCCGAAAGGCTTCACGCCCGACCTCGTCCTGATCTACTGGCCCGATCAGGAACCGCTGCCGGCCGGGCTCGAGCACTGCCCGGCGACGATCGCCGGCGTCATCTCCGACTACAACCTGTCGCTCACCTACACCGCGGGGCTGTGGCCGTTCTTCGACGTCGTCCTCTGCGATCGGGCCGGCCAGGATCTGTTCCGTCGCTTGTCGTTCGCGGACGTTCGCTACTGGTGTCAGTACGCTCACAAGCGCCGCTTCCACCGGCTCCGCGACGATGTCGGGCCGCGCGACATCGACATCGGCTTCGCCGGCAATGTCAATCCGAGCGTGCAACGGGAGCGCCTGGGCTGGCTCTCCCGACTGCAGGCCCTGCAGGGACCGGGCACCTCCGTCAGCATGGTCTGCGGCGTGCACGGCGACGACTACGGCCGCTTCCTCAACCGTTGCAAGATCGGCTGGAATCGCAGCATCCGCGGCGAGATGAACCTGCGCTCGTTCGAGGTCCCGGCCTGCGGCGCGCTGCTGCTGATGGAACGTGAGAACCTCGAGGTGCGCGACTTCTTCGAGCCCGACGAGGAGTGCGTGCTCTATGACGCCAGCGACTTCGAGTCGGTCGTTCGCGAGTTGCTCGCCGACGACGCCCGCCGCCGGCGCATCGCCGCCGCTGGCCATCGCCGCGTTCAGGAGCATCGTCTCGGCAAGCGCATCGGCCAGCTCGCGACCCTGCTCGACTCACCCGGCCCCGGTCGACCGCAGAGCACGGCGGCCGACCGGGTGATCGGCCGCACCGTGGCGATGCTGGTGACCTGGGCCCCCGGCAACGCCATCGCGGCCGCCGCCCTCGCCGCCAATCACCTGGCTCCCGACGACCCGCGCACGCTCAATCTGCTTGCCCTGGCGACGCTGCGTTGGCGCGGCGTCGATGGCGGCGAGACCGCCTGGCGACTGTTCACCCGCGCGCTGGAGCTGTCGCCTTCCTACCTGCCGGCCGCGACCAACCTCGTGGCGATGGCGACCGCGACGAACGACGCCGGCCTGCTCGGCGCCGCGCGCCGCGAGCTCGAACGCCGCATCGCGGCGCCGTCGTGGAGCGATCTCGACGGTCCGACCCTGCCGATCGGCTATTCCGATCGCTCGATCGATCGCTCGTTGGCCCTGCATTCCGCGGTATCTCAGGGTAATCCCGGATTGTTCGCGGCGGCGCTGGCCGTCTGATCGTCCGCCGGATCTCGGCTCTGACGATTCCCTTTGACGGGGCAAACCGAGGTTTCAACAATCCTCGCCCTCCACAGTCCGCCCTCGACCACAGCTCCATGGCAAAACCCTCGCCCAAGTCCACCGCGCATCGGTGGTCCTTCTACCGCGCCGGCGGCGTCGACCAGGTTCGACTCGACAAGGGCGCCGATCTCCTCAATCTCGATCAGCTCGATCAGAAGCTCTGGGTCGCCCTGAGCTGCCCGGTCAGAGGGCTCGAGATCGACCCACACACGCTCGAGTTGCTCGATTCGGACGGCGACGGCTTCGTCAGGCCCCCCGAGATCATCGCGGCGACCCGTTGGCTGCGCGAGGTGCTGAAGAGCGGCGACTCCCTGGTCGAAGGCGAAGACGCCGTTGCCCTCGCCAACATGCGCAAGGACACCGAAGAAGGCCAGGCCCTGGTGGCGTCGGCCAAGCACATCCTGGCCGGCCTCGGCAAGGCCGATGCGGCGTTCATCAGCTGCGCCGACGCGCTCGCAACGGCCGACGTGATGAAGACCGCCGAACGCAACGGCGACGGCGTCGTGCCGCCGGCGACGGTCTCTGACGAGACCGCCCGCGCCGTCGCCACGGACATCGTCACCTGCATGGGTGGGACCGCGGATCGATCCGGCGAGGTCGGCTTCGATCAGACGATGCTCGACGGGTTCTTCCAGGCCTGCGCCGACCACGCGGCGTGGTGGCAGGCCGGTGAGGACAACGCCGCCGAGGTGCTCCAGCTCGGCGACGCGACGCCCGGCGCGCATGCCGCGATGAAGGCCGTTCGCGCCAAGGTCGACGACTACTTCGGGCGTTGCCGCCTGGCGGCCTTCGACCCGCGGGCCATCGCCGCTGTGAATCGCGAGGAGGCGGCCTACATCGCGGCCGCCGCCAAGGACCTGAACATCACCGCCGACGAGGTGGCATCCTTCCCGCTCGCCGTCGTCGAGGCCGACAAGCCGCTGCCGCTGACCAAGGGGATCAACCCCGCCTGGAGCAGCGCCATCGCCACGCTGCGCACGACGTGCTTCGCCGACAAGAACGAACTCACAGAGTCGATGTGGATCGAGCTGTGCGCCAGACTCGACCCGTACGGAGCCTGGGCCGAAGCGCCGGCCGGAGCCGCTGTCGCAGGCCTCGGCAAGGACCGGGTTCGCGAGATCCTTGCCGGCGACTCGCGGGCGCTGCTGCAGCAGGAGATCGACAACGATCTCTCGGTCGCCGGCGAGGTCGACGCGATGACGCGGATCGACAAACTCGTGCACCTGCATCGCGACCTGCACACGCTGCTGAACAACTACGTCAGCTTCTCCGACTTCTACGCCCGGCGCGGCGCGATCTTCCAGGCCGGCACGCTCTACCTCGACCGCCGCGCGCTCGACCTGTGCTTCCACGTTCACGATGCCGCCAAGCACGCCACGCTGGCGCCGATGTCGAAGTCCTACCTGGCGTACTGCGACTGCACGCGGGCGGGCGAGCCGAAGATGCAGGTGGCCTGCGCCTTCACGGCCGGTGACAGCGACTACCTGTTCGTCGGCCGTAACGGCATCTTCTACGATCGCAAGGGCAACGACTGGAATGCCACGATCACCAAGATCGTCGACAACCCGATCAGCATCCGGCAGGCCTTCTGGTCGCCGTACAAGAAGCTGATGAACTGGATCCAGGAGATGATCAACAAGCGCGCGGCGGCGGCCGAATCGGCCTCGAGCAGCAAGCTGACCGACGCCGCCGGCAAGGCCGGAGCCGCCGCCACGACCGGCAAGCCGGCCGAGGTGAAGAAGTTCGACCCGAGCGTGGTGGCGTTGTTCTCGGTCGCGATCAGCGGCGTCGTCGGCGTGCTGGGCACCGTGGCCGCGGTCTTCACCGGCATGGGACCCTGGCTGCCGCTCGGCCTGCTCGCGATCATGCTCGCGATCTCCGGTCCGTCGATGGTGATCGCCTGGCTCAAGCTGCGGCAGCGCAACCTCGGCCCGATCCTCGATGCCAACGGCTGGGCGGTCAACACGCTGACCAAGGTCAACGTGCCGCTCGGCGGTTCGCTGACCGACATGCCCTCCCTGCCGCCCGGATCGGAGCGCTCGCTGATCGATCCCTATGCGCCGAAGAAGAGCATCTGGCCGCGCCTGCTGTTCGTCCTGATCCTGCTCGGCGGCACGGGCTACGTGCTCTACCGCACCAACCTGCTCAACAGGTGGTTGCCGGACTACGTCCCCGCCCACCACTCCGAGGTCGACCTCGGCGCCGACAAGTCCGAGGCGCCCCCCGGTGGCACCATCGCCTTCACCGTCAGGTCGGCCGACGACACCCTGGAGGTCGTCGACGTCACCGACGAGAACGCCCAGAAGCCGGTGGCGGTGATCCCGGTCGCAGATGGTGCGGCCGTGCTCACGATCCCGGCCGAGGCGAAGGTCGGCACCGTCTACTCGGTGATCGACAACTGCGGCGGCGGCGCCGTGACCATCACGGTGATCGCGGCCGAAGCGCCGAAGTAGCAGCTCGGACCGACCGCTCCGCCGACGTCATTTCGGCGGCGCGGCCACCGGACCCAGGGCCCGTTCGAGCCCGCGCGTATCGAGCACGACCGTGCGGCGCGCGCTCTCCTTGTGCGGGTAGCGTTTCAGCGCGAAGGCCGTGCAATCGTCGAGGAACTTCTTGATGCCGTCCTCGCGCAGGTTGCGGCGGCGCAGCATGTCCGTGTCGTGGATGCGGACGTTGGCCATCATCAGCGGGATCTCCTCGGGCTTCGGTCGCTCGTCGAAGAAGAAGTCCTCGAGGCAGATCCTCCTGAACTCGGCTTCGTTCGCCGGGTCCTTCACCCAGGCCACGGCATCCATCCAACCCTTGAACAGCGCGGTGATGTCGCCGACGGGGACGTCTTTCAGGTGCTTGTTGTGAGCAACGAGACACTCGGGCATGATCCCCGGGAAGTCCGCGGTCGTCGCCATGACCTGACAGACGCCCTTCTCGGTGAGCGAGGTCGAGTACGGCTCGTAGCTGACCGCCGCACATACTCGGCCGGCGAGGAATTGACTGGCCAGGGATTCGAGGTCGTTGAGTTCCACGAGCTCGAAGTCGGCGAGTCGCAACCCGCCCGCACGCAGACTCTCGGCCAGGAACATGGTCACCGCCGGAGTGTCCTCGTAGACGGCGATGCGTCGACCCTTCATCTCCGCCAGGCCCGCGCCCTTCTCGACGACGATCTTGTCGCCACCGTGGGACCAGTCGACCTCGGCGAGCACGGTGAGGTCGACGCCGTCCGTCACCTGGATACCGACCGCGGTGCCGGCCATGACCAGCGCGAAGTCGTTCCTGCCGGCGCGGAACTGCGCCACCGTGTCGCTGGCGGTGTAGAGCACGACCTCGACGTCGATGCCGTGTCGCTTCCACATCCCCTTCTTCTGCGCAATCATGGCCGGGGACCAGGCGATCCAGGGGTCGACCGAGAGTCGATAGTGGGTCTGAGCCGAGAGTTCCGCAGCCAGCAGCACTGGCGTGACGGCGAACGCGAACAGTGACTTCATCTTTCGTGTGCCCGGGATTCGGGTGTCCCGTTCTTCGGCAGCTCACGGTTGCATCTTTCGGAAATCGGTGCCCGACCATCCGACCCTAGGGGAAGCACTGAGTACATCGCGGGCGCCGGATTCCGATAGGTAGCGCCCAGGTGAATGGAGCCCCCTTCCTGACAATGCCGATGCCCAGTCTGTCAGCCGCCTTGAGGTGGCCCTACCGCTCCCTGCGGGGCCAGCTCCTGCTCGGCTTCGCGATCGTGATCGGCATCCTGTGGGCCCAGGGATACCACGCGGTCGACGCGATGCGGGACATGGATTCGGGTATGAGGGCCGCGCAGCAACGGCTGGTCGACGACCAGGAGATCGCCGCCGACACACTGCGGCTACGGGTCGCGGTCTTTCGCCTGCTGGGTACCAATCACGCCGAAAGGCAGCAGGAATGCCGCGCAGAGATCGACTCGATCGTCGCCCGCCTGCGACAGACCGCGGCCACGGCCGACCTCGAAGTTCCCGAGCTGGAGGCCTGCCTGGCCTGCTACCGCGAAGTGGAGAAGCTGCACTTCGACTTCCACACCAAGCAGGCCTACGAGCTGATCAACGGCAAGGGCCACGTCCTGCACGCCGCGCTGACCGCGGCGCTCACCACCAGGTTCGATCAGGCACTGACGGCGAACGAGGCTGATCGCGACCGCCTGATCGCGAACGCGGAGGGCCGGTTCGTGCTCTGGTCCGCGATTGCCATCCTCATCGCGCTGACGATCGCGCAGCTGCTCGGCCATTGGATCGCGACCCCCATCAAGCGGGCCGGCCTGATCGCCCATGCGATGCAGCAGGGCGACTTCAAGCAGCGCATCGGCCAACATCGGGCCTGCGCCACCGAGATCCGGAGTCTGGCTGCCGACATCGATCACCTCGGCGAAGTCATGCACGACATCGGTGAGAGCCTGGGCTCCATGACGATCAACCTCGAGCACAGCTGCGAGGGATTCGAGCTCGCCCTGCGAAACGCGGCCATTCAGTCGAGCTACATCCACGGCCTGAGCGAGCTCTTTCCCCAGCGACGACAAGCCCTGGTCGGCGGCGCCGAGACGCTCCGCACCAGCGTCGCACGCCACAGCGAGGTCATGGACGATCTGCTGCAGCAGGTCCGCGGGGCGGCCACGGCCATCCGCGCCGTCGATGGTCACACCACCAGGCTCAACGCGACGATCGAGACCCTGGATACCAACAGCGCCTCCATCGGCGACGTGATCGCGCTGATCGACAGCATCGCGTTCCAGACCAACCTGCTCGCGCTGAACGCAGCCGTCGAAGCCGCCCGCGCCGGCGAGGCAGGCCGCGGCTTCGCCGTCGTCGCGCAGGAAGTCGGCAACCTCGCAACCCGCACCAAGCAGGCCACGGCAGGCATATCGGATCGCATGCGGAGCATCCGTGCCGACGCGGCATCCGCGCACTCGATCATCGCCGACGTGCTCGAGCAGCACCACGCGGCCAGGACCATCGAGGCATCGCTGCAACCGTTGATCGACGACAGCACAACCATGACGCTGGAGATGAACGCGGGGGTCAGCCAGAGCACGGCGGCATTCGAGGAGTTCGCCGGCGAACTCGCCATGTTCGACGAGACCACGGACAGCGCACGGATTGCGGGCGACTCCCTCGAGGAAGCCGGCAAGCAGGTGGTCGACGCGGTCGAAGTGCTGAAGCGCCTGCTGCAGATGATGCACGCCGACGCCGTCAGCTGACCGTCGCCGCCACCTGGTCCGATGGGAGTCAGGCTCCCACCCTGCCGCCCGGTCCAGCTAGCCGTGCGCCGTCGCGACCTCGTCCGGATCGCCTGCGACGGGTGGCATCGCGATCGCCAGTCGGCCGGCGCGATCGCAGGCCTCGGCGGCGTCGGCCGCCGACCACAGCAGTTCGGCGAGCTCGGCGTGCAACTCCGGACGCGGGTCTCGCAGCAGACGCTCCGACAATGACAGCTCGCCGGACTCCTCCGCTGACCGGCTCTGCATCAACGGGTAGCGCCGCGACCGCTCCTCGTGGATCGCGCGTGGCAGGGGTCGGTAGCGACAGGCGAAGCCGAGGTGCCAGGGCAGGAAGCGCATGGCGCGATCGTGCCCCTTCTCATCGTCGCGGAAGTGGGCCTTCAAGCCCTGCGCGAAGCCGTGCCAGATCGCGATCCGTTCCTCGGCGTCGGGCTCGATCTCGCGCGACTCGGCGATCTCGCGGAAGATCCACGGTTTGATCAGTGCGCCGCGCCCGATCATGACCGCAGCCACGCCGCTCTGCCGCCAGCGTTCACGGACCTCGTACCAGGTCAGCAGGTCACCGTTGCCGATCACCGGCACGCTGCGTTCGGCCGCGATCCTGGCGATCGCGTCCCAGTCGGCCGCCTGCGCGTAGCGCTGCTCGCGAGTCCGACCGTGGACCGCGATGGCGGCGGCTCCGGCCTCCTCCGCGATCCGGGCAACGTCGCTCACGTTCTGCTCGGCGGCCGACCAGCCGAGTCGGAGCTTGACCGTCACCGGCACCGACAACGCCGCCGTCATGGCCTCGATGATCCGCGCCAGCCGTTGCGGCTTCTGCATCAGCACCGCACCCATGCCGCGCTTGACGACATCGCGGATCGGGCAACCGCAGTTGACATCGAGCCACTGCGCCCCGCGTTCGACCGCCGCCATGCCGGCCGTGACGGCATCGTCGGGGCGCGATACGGCGAGCTGAACGCCGAAGCAGGACTCGTCGTCGTGCTTGCGCAGCAGCGCGAGCTCGCTGCGGCTCTTGCGCACGACCTGATACGCGTAGGCCATCTCCGACATCGTCGCCTCGCAACCATGGGTGACGCACAGGCGTCGGAACGGCAGGTTGCCGCCCTTGGTGAGGGGCGCAAGGAAGACGCGATCACGGAACTGCATCCGCGGATCCTGGCCGACGCCGACCCGATCCACAACGCTATACTCCATGACGCCCGCCGCCCCTCTCGGCCGAAATCCATGCACGTCACTCCCATCGTCGGCGCCGCAGCCCTGTTCGCAGGTCTCGGCATCTTGTTCTTCGATAACACCGCTCCTGCCACCGCGACGGACGTCGAGCCGCCGGCCACCGCTACCGCGGAACCGTCGACACCGCCGGCCGCCCCCGGACACCTCGTGCTCGTCGTCGAAGGTGATCGCGACCAGCTGACGATCACCCACGCCAACCGTAAGCAGGACGCCTGGGCCGGCAACGCCAAGGGTCTCGCCAGCGCATGGCAGCTGTCGTTGCGCGACGGCAACGGCGTCGAGCTCGCGGCCGTGCCGCTCGACATGTCGCCATTCGACCTGGACCCCGCGCGCAAGGGCGGGCCGCTGCAGGTGCAGGGTTGCATCGTGCGGGATCCGCACGTGGCGATGCTGGTCAACGCGCCGGCCCTGGCCGACGTGGCGAGCTACGTCTTCCTGCGCGGCGACGTGACCGTCGGCACGATCGCGGCCACCGAGGTCGACCGACTCGCCGGAGGCGGACGATGATGCGCCCTCGCCTCGCCGCCGCCGTGCTGACCGCCGCCGCGTTGACGACCGCACTCTGCGCGCAGACCGTGACGACCGTGCTCAGCAGCGGCTCGTCGGCGACGCGCTACGACATGGTGATCCTCGGCGACGGCTATCAGGCCTTCGAGCAATCGCGGTTCAACCAGGACGTCAACACGTTCCTGACGGCGTTGTTCCAGACCCAGCCGTACCAGACCTTCGCCGCCTACTACAACGTCCACACCGTGTTCCGCCCCAGCGTCGACAGCGGCGCGGACCATCCCGACGTGACCCCGCCGATCTATCGCAACACGGCCTACGACGCCTCGTACAACACCGGCGGGACCGCGCGCTGCCTCTACATCGGCAACACCTCACTGGCGTTGGCCGACGCGGCGCTGGCACCCGCGAACGAGGGCCGCATCCTGGTCATGGTCAACGACTCGCGCTACGGCGGCTGCGCCGGCACCTTCGCCGTCAGTTACAACGGCAGCTCGATGGCGCAGGTCCAGATCCACGAGATCGGCCACAGCCTCGGCCAGCTCGCCGACGAGTACGACTACCCGAACAACACCTACACCGGAGCCGAGCCGTCGCAGGTCAACATCACGACCTCGCCGACGGGGCAGAAGTGGTCGCACTGGCACGGCACCGGCGGCATCAGCGCGTTCCAGGGCGCGGGCTACTACCTCTACGGACTGTATCGCCCGCGCGTGAACTGCCTGATGCGGACGCTCGGCCAGGCCCTGTGCGCGGTCTGCCAGGAGAACATCGCGCGCCTGACCAACTCGGTTTGCCAGGCGATCTCGCAGACCTCGCCGGCCGCATCGAGCCTGACCCTGAACTCCGGCCAGACCCAGACGTTTTCGTTCACGCACTTCGTCCCGGCCGGCAACAACCCGACGATCGAGTGGCGGGTGAACGGCAGCGTGATCGCCGGCCAGACGTCGAACAGCTACCTGCTCGACACCACCGGGATGCCGCTCGGCATCCACACCGTCGAATGCAGCGTGCATGATCACACCACGATCGTGCGCCAGGATCCGGGCGCGCTGATGCGTCACGAACACACCTGGCGGGTCACGGTCACCAATCCGACCGTGGCGCAGCTCTGGGTCCCCTACTTCCAGTCCAGCACGCTGTGGGTCACACCGGGAGCCAACATCACGTTGATGGCGACGGTGCGTAACGAGGGCCCGGCGACGGCAGGACCGTTCGATGTCGAGTTCTTCCTGTCGCCTCCCGGCCCGTGGACCACGAACGACATCTACCTCGGCAAGGTGGCCGTCAGCGGCCTCGCCGCGGCCCAGCAGACGATCCTCAACCACCAGGTCACCCTGCCGTGGCGCCTGCCGGCCGCGGTGCACTATGTCTACGCGGTCGTCGATCGCGCCAATGCCATAGTCGAGCTGCTCGAGAACGACAACGAACGGGTGGCTCCGCTGATCGGTCAGGCCGGCGCCTGTGTCACCAGGCTCGAGTACGCCGACCCGCTGCTCTACCCGCACGATGCGGCGGCGCTGTCCACCGCCGCCGGCGGCAACGTGCACCCGACGGTCGTGGCACCGTGCGCGACTCCCGGCACGCTCTACCTCATCGCCTGGAGCTGCTCGGGCACGAGCCCCGGGACCCCGATCGCTCCCGGCCTCACCGTGCCGCTCAACCAGGACTTCTGCACGCAGCTCGGGCTGGCCGCGGTCAACGGCGCATGGTTCCAGTCGTTCCTCGGCACGCTCGATGGCAGCGGCCAGGGTCACGCCACGTTCGCGCTGCCGCCGGCTTCGGGGCTGTGGCCGTCGAATGGCCACTTCGCGGCGTTGCTGGTCGACCCGGCGCTCGGCTTCTCGGCCGTGACCAACCCGGTCTCGATCGCGATCACGCCGTAGCGCCGGTGCCGGTGAGCGCGCGGGCGGCGCGTGGCCACCCGCGGTCGCGATCAGCGCGTGCTCAGGTTCATGCCGCCCGGATAGCCGTAGCTGTCGTCGTTGTTCCAGCCGTAGACATAGAGACCGAACGGCGCCGATGCAGCCACCCGGTGGCTGCCGGGCGTGATGACGATACGGGCGCCGGACCAGGCGCTGCCGGGGATCGCGGTGAACTGTCCGGCCGTGACCGCGGTTCCATCCAGCGCGACGCCGCCGGCGCTGGCGACCGCCGTCGGCGCGACGATGTTGATGTAGTGGGTGGCGAATCCGGTCGGCGGCGTCGTGACGGTGTAGCTCGACTGGAACTGCTCCTCCCACGGCAACAGCATCATGAACGGATCGCCGACCCTGCTGTCGTAGCGGCCGCCGTTGGCGTACTGCATCACCATGATCGGATGGTCCGCGGTGATCGTGTTGAGGCCGTCGAGGATCAGGTTGTTGAAGTCGCCGGCGTTCAGCGAGAACGCATTCGGCGAGGTGCCGGTGATCGTCACCGCCGTGTTGTCGTCGTGGGCGAGGACGCGGAACGTGTCGCCGTTCTGGCGACCGCCGAGGCTGACGGTGTAGACGCTCGTGCCCCACACTCCGGTCGGCGGCAGCATCTCGACGAGGTGATCACAGTAGTTCACACCTGCGGGGATGAAGGCGCAGCGGTGGGTACCGAAGACGCCGACCGGCTGCGTCGAGGTCACCAGGGTGCCGGTGCAGTCGCCGCTCGACACGGCGAGCTGATACACGTCGCCGGCGTTCAGCGTGACGTTGTAGGGCTGCCCGGCCGCATGCGAACCCAACGTGGTCTTCGGCGTGATCGTGACCACGGTGTTGTTGATCAGGGCCGTGACGGCCAGCTGGGTCGCCGATGCGGTCCCGCCGCCGCCGGTGTAGGACGCCACGCGGTAGCTGGTTCCCAGCGCGGCGATCGGCACCGCCGCGTAGGCATCGGTGGTGTATTGCACCTGGTTGAGACCGTAGACACAGACCGGGTGCACCGTGGTCAGGAAGATGCCGAACGGCTGCGAGCCGTCCGATGAGGTCACCTCGGCGTTGGCGGGGATGTCCACCGTGGTCACCAGACCGGGCACCACCGTGAACTCGTCGAGGTAGGCCAGACCCGGGATCTGCACCTGACCGACGGTGGCGACGTCGCCGGACACGAACAGGCGCAGGGTCGAGGTCTGGCCGTAGTTGCGCGGGAAGGCCAGCAGGAAGTCGGTGCCGGCGGAGGTCGCCTGATCGATGACGATGATGCCGGCATCGGTGAGGCCGTTGGCCACCGGGTCGAGCTGGCCGCTGGTGCCGCGCAGCAGCGTGCCGCCGATCGTGGCGGTGGCGAGCAGTGAGATGCGGCCGTTGGTCGCGAGCACATCGGCCACCGAGAAGTGGCCGTTGGCGTCGCTCACACCCGTGGCTCCCTGGCCGATGATGCTGATGGTCGCGTTGGCGACCGGCGAGCCATCGGGTCGGCGGGCGAAGCCGACCACCGTCGTCAGCTCGCCGGAGAGCTGCACCTCGATGCGGGCCACCGAGGAGGTGCCCTCGTTGGTCGCCGTGATGACCGCCACGCCGTCGCTCACCGCCGTGACCAGGCCGTCTTCGTCGACGGTCACGACCGCCGGATTGCTGGACCGATAGGTGGTCCAGGAAGTGCGCCGCGTCACGTCGCGCTGGCTGTTGTTGGCGAGGGTGGCGATCACCGTCGCGTTGGCCGTCGTGCTCTGCGAGGTGAGCACGGGCCGATCGAGCGAGAGCGAGATGCTGACCGGCAGCGGCGGCGGCTCGGCGGTGAAGGTCAGGTTCGACAGCACGGTCGTCCGCCCCTGGCGGATCTGGAACGGTTCGCTGAACACGTAGCACGGCGCGTTCTGGAACACGCCGACGCCGGTGACCCGCAGGTAGTCATCGCTGAGGAAATCGGGGGCGCTGCCGGGGCCACCGGCGCCGAAGGCATCGGCCGCCGGGATGTTGCGGATGTGGAAGTGGCCGTCGGCATCGAGCGGCAGACTGCGCCCGCCGACCGACAGCGTGAAGGTCTCGTCGAGGAAGGCGGTCGGATTGTCGCCGGCGAACGGAGTGGGCAGCAGGGCCCGGACCAGACTCTCGACGTCCGCCTGCGCCTCACCGACCACCGTGCTGTGATCACCGGTCGTCAGGGTCTCGGAGCCGCCGGTCATGTGGTAGCCGCGCAGGCAGCTCGAACTGAGGCAACCGGTGCCCTGGCAGTTGGTGAGCTCGGTGCCGGTGAAGTCGGCGGCGAGGTAGTTCCTGACGCCGGACGGGCCGGCGAAGGTGTGGCCACGCTGATAGAACTCGCAGCTGGTGGGGAACTGCAATGCCAGGTCGCGGCTGATCGGGTCGAGCGCGACCCGGAAGTCGGCGGTGATCCCGTCGCTGAACCGGATCGTGTCGCCGCCGAGGCTGTGGCCGACGAGCCCCACATGCGGCCGCGGACACTCATCGCTCTCCAGGCTGGCAAGCCACTGCGTCGCGTCGTTCAACTGCGGCGTCGCGGTGCCGCCGAAGATCGAGCCGCTGCTGGCAACGATGCGCGTCGTCACCTTCTCCGGATCGATTGCGCGCAGGGCAGCCGCCATCGTCCTCAGGCCGGCACCGACGCTGCTGTTGAAGCTCCCGGGCCCACCCTTGAACAGCACGACCGCCACCTCGAAGCAGTTCTTGCAGTCACCGGTCACCGAGTAGGGCGGGCAGTTGCAGCCCCATCCCGACACCGACAGACCGACGCCAGGGTCGGTGGTGATGCTGGCGCCGTCCGCCGACACCGCCCCGGTCGCCACGATCTCGAAGCGGCCGGTGTCGTGATCGAAGCTCAGGAAGTTGGTGATGGATCCCGGCGGCAGGCCGGTCATGTTCGGGTAGGTGATGCTGACCGGGGGATCGAAGTGGGCACCGGCCGGCTGCAACGTCCAGGTGAACGGCGGCGCCGCACCGTCGGGGATCGGCATCGGCACGTCGTCGTGATGGACCTGGTTGATGGCGACCCGCACCGGCGAGCCGGGCGCCGGATGCGACCCATCGGCCAACGTCATCGAGTTGGCCCGGATCGTCATGCTGAGCCCTTCGATGCCGTTGCAGGTCAGGGTCACGTCCTGGCTGTTGTCGAACTGGACGTCATTGGCGGGGTCGAGCCGCGGCAACAGCACCGGCGCGGCCAGCCCGTTCGCGGCACCCGGGATGATGACGACCTCGTAGTGCAGGCACGGGAACCGCAGCACCTGAGGCTGGATCGTGCGACCACCCACCCGCGTCGCGGTGGCGCCATCGACGAGGAGATCGGCCGTGCCGCTGCGCTCGAGGGCGGTGAATTCGAACTTGCCGTTCTCATCGGAGAACAACGTGACCTCGGTCGCATCGGTGTAGGTCAGGGTGCAGGTCGCGTGCTCGATCGGCTGGCTCGAGTTGTCGAGGACGACGCCGGTGAAGGTCGTCGAGCCGGTGTCGGTGAGCCGACCATGAACGGTGAACACCGCGGCCGGACCGGCGTGCCCCTCGAAGGTGGCCAACACCTCGTTGATGCCGCCGAACTGCCCCGTCTGCAAGGTGACCTCGGCGTGACCGGTGGCGTCGGTCGGCGTCGTGACGACCTCCTGGTTCCACTCGGTGGTGCTCGACACCGTGCCGGCGCCGCGCATGACCGAGAACCGCACCGGCACACCGGCGACGCCATTGCAGCCATCGCTGACCCAGACGCGCAGCGGCTCATGGGCCGGCCCGCCGGCGGCCACGACCTGGTCGCTGCCACTCGACACGTTGACCTGATTCGGCAGGCCCGCATCGGCCGAGGCCAGGAACAGGACGCTCGAATTCACATCCTTGCTCGTGACTTCGACCCTGTTGTTGGCGAAGCCGGCGTCGCTGCCGAGGGTCAGGAACACCGACGCGAAGCCGCCGGCGTCGGTGAGCACCGTGGTCTCGGGATCGCCGAGCCCGCCCTGCACCGTGGTCACGCGGCCATCGCTGCGCACGACGCGGAACTTCACGACCTTGCCGACCAGCGGGCTGTCATCGGGATTCAGCACCCGGACGACCAGCGGTTCCGGCAGCTGCTGATGGACGCCGGCGCGCTGCAGATCGCCGGACGAGGGCAGGATGCGGGTGCCGATCGGCGGCACGTGAGTCGCCGTGAGCCGACGTTCGGTCGCGTTGCCGGCGGCGTCGACCGCTCGCACGACGATCTCGGTGGCAACACCGGCGGGGAGGTCGACGTCCGGCAACCGGAACGTGCCGTTGGTGCCGAGGCCGAGGTAGACATCGGCGGCGCGACCGTTCACCTCGACTTGCAGGCCATACTGTCCGGTCAGGGTGTCGGCGACACGGCCGAGGACCTGGACACGTTCGGTCGGAACCGTGGCCTGATCGGCCGGGTAGTCGACCTGCAGACTCGGCGGCGTCGTGTCGTGGACGATGTCGACCGTCTGTACCGGACTGGTGCTGCCGTCGGCGAACAGCTCGGTCAGCACGAGCCGGTTCTTGCGGTTGTCGCGCAGCGGAAGGTCGAACACGAACGACCGATCGTCGAACGGACCGACCTGCATGTCCTGCATGCCGCCCTGAACCAGGAGGCTGCTTCCGGCCAACAGCGTTCGGCCTTTGACCTGGATCACCGAGGCCTGTGTGAACGGCGGCAGCGGGTCGATGGTCGGGCCGGTCAGGCTGTCTGGCCGGGTCGGCGCCGGCGTGACATCAGAGCCGCTGCGGCGGTGTTTGCAGCCGGCACCGATGGCCAACGCCAGCAACAGGACGAGGAACGGAACGCATCGCGAGAGACGGGGAGAATGCATCGTGATTCCGGAGGACTACGGGCAACAGATGGCGAGACTTCGTCCGAGGGACGAGGAATGGGCGGACAGGAGCCCTTCCCACGGCCCTGAGCAGCTGCGCAGATTAGCGTAGGCCGACCCTTCGCGCCATCACCCCCACTGCGACCGACCGCACCCTGCCCCGGTCAGCTCGCCGTCACCGCCATCGCCTCGGCCTGCTGCTCCATCTGTTCGACCATGCGGAACTGCACCCGCGCGCGATCGAGATTGTGACCGTCCCGATGCGTCTTGAAGTAAACATCGCCGGCGAGGTGGTCGGCGAGGAAGCGCAGGCCGATGGTGTAGGTCACGAGCCGGGCGGCGAACGGCATCAGCTCGATCTCGCGCGCCGACAACGAGCCTCGGGTTCCGGCCAGATAGCCATCGACGAGGGCGCGATACAGCACCAGGTCGGTCCCGACGCGGTCGAGATCGCGCTCGTCCTCGTCGCTGGTCGCCGCCGTGAAACGCACGAGATCGCCGAAGTCGTACAGCGCATAGCCCGGCATGCAGGTGTCGAGGTCGACGATGCATCGCGCCCTGCCGGTCCGATTGCAGAGCAGCACGTTGTTCAGCTTGGTGTCGCCGTGCACGGTGCAGGTCGGGATCTCGCCGGACTGCAGCAACCGATCGATGACGAACGCGGTCTCGTGCCGCGTCTGGGCGAAGCGGATCTCGGCCATGCAATCGGCGGCGCGGTTGAGCGGATCCTCGGCCAGGGCATCCTCGAACTGCTGCAGTCGATGCGGCGTGCTGAAGAACCTCGGCAGGGTCTCGCGCAGGCAGCCGGCATCGAGATCGGCGAGCTGTGACTGGAACCAGCCGAACGCCCGCGCCGCCTCGTACGCCTGCCCGGGATTGCTGCAGTGGTCCTGACTCCTGGTGTCCTCGATGTAGGAGTAGGTGCGCCACTGCCCGGAGTCGACGATCAGGTAGGAACGATCCTCCTTGGTCAACACCAGGTCGAGCACGCGGAAGCCATCCAGCGTCGTCGCCCCGGCCATCTTGCGGCGCAGGTGCCGACTGATGGTCTCGATGTTGTGCATCACGGCCGGGATGTCGTGGAACACCTTGTCGTTCATGCGCTGGTGCAGGAAGCGCTGCTCGCGACCGCCATCGGACCAGGTCGAGACGAAGGTGTCGTGGATGTGACCGCGCTGCAGCGAGCGCACGTCCTGCAAGGTGCCGGCGATGCGGAACTGTTGCGCCGCGTGCCGCAACTCGGCGTCGGTGAGCGGTGGTTTGTGACTGGTCATCGCAGCGGGTCGCCCGAATTGACGTGGAAGTGCAGGTGCTTGCTGTCCTGGTATCGGCCGAGGTTGGTCAGGACTCGAGCTGCACCGTGCTCGCGTTCGACCGCCGCCGCGACCCGCCGCACGAGGGCGAGCAATTCGTGCAAGAGGGCGTCGGTCGCAGACCCGAGGTCGGTCAGGGACGGCACGTGCTGCTTCGGAATGACGACGATGTGCACGGGCCAGAACGGACGCGTGTGATGGTAGGCCAACGCCGCATCCGTCTCGGCCACGACCGTGACCCGAGTGCGGCCGCTCAGCACCTCATCGCAGTAGAAATCGGACGTCATGGAGAACGCATCGAAGGGCGCCCCGCGCGGCAACACAAGGCAGCATCGGGCAACTCGTCGATCGTCCGGACCGGGTTGCGGCTAGCCGTGTCGGGCACGCCCCGATGTCACCGTCGTCGCGCTCGGCCGATCGATCGATCGTGCACCGAGTTCGTCGCCCATGTCGCGCTCGGGTGCGATCTGGTGCAGCTCCGGTTCGTGGTTCGGCTACGCTTGGCCGCCGTCGCCATGCCTGCCGCCCACGGTCGCAACCTCGCCC
>JAGQRA010000148.1 GCA_020425885.1 Planctomycetota bacterium
GCGATCAACAGGGTTGGTTGGCACTACATCGCCTCACGCGAGTGCGCCGCACGTCGTTGCTCGGGTTGCGAGCGCCCCGAGCCCGAAAACAACCGCAGATTTCCTCCGGCTGCGGAAGTTGGGGTAGTGGCTCCCTGCACGTGGATGTGCAAACCGGAGAGGCCGGCATGGCCCGGCAGCGCGAGCACGGAGACGGCCACGCCGGTGCCGTCGATGGCGCAGACACGGCCTGCCCCGAACCAGTGCCTGAGTCGGTCCGGAGGCTCGCTACGGCATCCCGAACGGCGAGCCATCTTGATGCATGGGCAGCTGTGCGTCGCGCTCGCTCAACAGCTGCCGCAACAGCGCCCGCAGCCGGGCCGTGAGTTCGGGCTGGCTCGGCGCGAGATCCGTCGTCTCGCCCGGGTCGCGCCGGACGTCGTAGAGCTCGGCGCGCTGTTCGCGGTAGAACCAGATCAGTTTGTGGTCGCCATCGCGCACGGCGCTGTACGGTTCGATGCCGGGTCCCCTGGCGCCCCAGAAGTGCGGGCTGTGCCACAGCAGCGGATGCGGGGTCTGATCGGCTCCGAGCAGACACGCGGCGTAGCTCCTGCCGTCGGGGCAGTCGCTGTCGGCGCCCAC
This sequence comes from Planctomycetota bacterium, assembly GCA_020425885.1. The sequence goes on from JAGQRA010000148.1 coordinate 622, forward strand.
CAGTTCGCACAGTGTCGGCAGCACGTCATCGACCGACACCGGCAACGTCGCCACCTGGTCCGCTGCGATCCGCCCCGGCCATCGCACCGCCAGCGGCACCCGCACGCCACCTTCGTAGGCCGACCCCTTGCCGCTGCGCAGCGGTGAGTTGTGACCGTGCTTCGGGCCAGCACGGGTGTGGGCGCTGAGGCCGCCGTTGTCGCTCGTGAACATCACGATCGTGTCGCCGGCGATGCCCGCCCGGTCGAGCCAGTCGAGCACGCGGCCGAGCGAGCGGTCGACGCCCTCGATCAGCGCCGCGTAGCGCGCCTCGGGCTCCGGCAGCCCGGCGTCGCGGTAGCGCTGGACGAAGCGATCGTCGGCGTCGAGCGGGGTGTGGACGGCGTAGTGTGCGAGGTAGAGGAAGAACGGCTCGCCGGCCGCGACGCCGAGCTGCGCGGCGGCGATGGCCTCGGTCGTCAGCACCTCGGTCAGGAACAGGTCCTGGCCGTGATAGCGCTCGAGGCCCGGGACCTGCCAGATCGTGTCGCGTTGCTCGCGCAGGAAGTTCTGTCGTGCCAGGTAGCTCGACGGCGCGCCGGCGGCGTGGCCGGCGATGTTGACGTGAAACCCCAGGTTTCGCGGGTCGGCGCCCGGCGTATCGATGGCGCCGAAGTGGGCCTTGCCGGCGAGGATCGTGCGGTAGCCGACCGCGGCCAGCCGTTGCGCCAGGGTCGGCGCGGCGATCGCGCGTTCGGTGCCGGCGTCGCAGCTCAGTCCATTGACGTTCCACTGCGGTCGCCGCATGCCCTCGAGCTCGGGGTCGGTCGCGGTGTTCCGTCGCAACGTCCAGTGCGTGACCCGGTGTCGGGCCGGGTTGATGCCGGTCATCAGGCTGACCCGCGTCGGGGTGCAGACGCAGTGGGCGTAGGCCTGCGTGAACTTGATGCCCTGTCGGCACAGACGCTCGACGTTCGGCGTGCGGTAGCGTTCGTTCCAGGTCGTACGCTCGCTGTGGAACGGCTCGCTGAGGTCCTGCCAGCCGAGGTCGTCGACCAGGAACACGACGAGGTTCGGCCGCCGCGCCGGCGCCGGGTCCGTCCGGCACGCCGGCAGCAGCAATGGCAACAGCAACAACGACAGGATCGGGCCGGTCCGTCGTCGCATGTCAGACCCGGGCTCCGGCCGCCCGCAGCGTGTTGCGCAGCAGCATCGCCACCGTCACCGGCCCGACGCCGCCGGGCACCGGGGTGATGTGACCGGCGATTTCGACCGTCGAGGCGAAGTCGACGTCGCCCGTGATCTTGCCGTCGGCGCCCTGGTTGATGCCGACGTCGATCACGATCGCGCCCGGCTTCACCATGTCGCCGTGCACCAGCCCGGCCTTGCCGACGGCGACGACCAGGATGTCGGCACGGCGGGTGTGATCGACCAGGCTCTTGGTGCCGATGTGACACACCGTCACGGTCGACAGGTGGTGCAGCAGCAGCACCGCGATCGGTTTGCCGATGATCTCGCTGTGGCCGACGACGACGGTCTCGGCGCCGCGCAGGTCGATGCCAGTGCTGACGATCAGCTGCTGCGCCGCCGCCGCGGTGCACGGTGGCAGCAGCGGCTCGCGATAGAGGATCGCGCCCATGTTGGCCGGATGCATGCCTTCGACGTCCTTGTCCGGCGCGATCGCGGACTGCACGACCCGGGGGTCGATGCCGGGCGGCAACGGGCGTTGCACGATGATGCCGGCGACCTCTGCGTCCCGGTTGTGGGTCTCGATCGTCGCCACCAGGTCGACCTCGCCAGTGCCGATCGGCAGGTTGATCACCGCCATGTCGATGCCGACCTCCTCGGCGGCGCGCCGCTGGTTCCTGACGTAGACGGCGGCGGCCGGGTTCTCGCCGACCTCGATCGAGACCAGGCGGATGGTGTCGCGGGCGAGCGCCTGTCGGGCGCCGGCCAGGGTCTGGCGGATCCGCTGCGCGATGCTTTTGCCGTCGAGAAGTTGAGCAGTCACTGGCGTTCCTCAGGGTGGGCGAATGCCTTGTTTCGGGACCCGGGTCGTGCCGAAAGATAGCCCTGCTGCACCCGGCACCCAACGACGACATGAGCTACGCACGACAGGGTCTCGCTTTTCCGCCGCTGACACCGGCGATCAAGCACCTGATGCTCGCCAACGCGGCGGTGTTCGTCCTCAACGCGCTGCTGCTCGGCCGCCTCAGCGACCCGGCCGGCGACAGCAGCGGCTACTGGTTCGCCTTCTCGTGGGCGGCCCTCGGCGATGGCTACGGACTCGGCCTGCTGCGCCTCGTGAGCTACCAGTTCACGCACAGCTTCGGCGACCCGATGCACTTCGTCATGAACATGATCGTGCTGTACTTCTTCGGCACGATGGCCGAGCAGCGGCTCGGCTACCGCGGCACCTGCAAGCTCTACCTGATCGGCGGCGCGGTCGGTGCCGCGCTGCACCTGATGATCGCCGCGACCCAGGGCTACGCCGACGTGCCGTTGGTCGGCGCCAGCGGCGCGTGCTACGCGTTCCTGGTCTATGCCGCGACGATGTCGCCGAACTCGCAGGTGATCTTCATCGTCGTGCAGCTGCCGATCTGGGTGCTGGCGGCGGTGCTGGTCGGCCTCGGCGCCTACCACGCCTTCGTCGAATTCGCCTCGGGCTACGGCAGCGGGGTGTCGCACGGTGCCCACCTCGGCGGTGCTCTGCTCGGCTTCTGCGCCTGCCGCATGGGCTGGTTCGTCGACCTCGGTGAGCGGCATGAAGGGACCGGCCCGTTCGAGCGGATCATGCAGTTGCGGCGGGCCCGACGCCGCGAACGTGAAGTTGCCCGCGCCGCGCAGAAAGCGCATCGGCTCGACGAGATCCTGGCCAAGGTCAAGCAGCAGGGCATCGGTGCGTTGAGCACGGCCGAGCGGCGCTTTCTCGAGCAGGCCAGCCGGGAGACGCGCCAGGGTCCCGGCGCGCGCTGACGCGGCCGAAGCAGACGGCAGGGTGACCCGCTGCCCGCGCTTCGCTAACATGGCCGGTCACGATGCCCGGAGCCAAGTCGATAGCCAAGCCGATGCAGACCCCAGCCAGCAAGATCCTCGCCACCGTTCTCGTCTTCATCAGTCTCTGTGCCGCGACCGCCGTGGCGCAGGCGACCTCGCGCGCCGAGTTCCGCGAGGGCTTCACCAAGGGGCTCGATTTCGGCGACGAGAAGATGATGGACAAGTGGATGAAGCGGCAGGACTGCGCCACCCACGCCGCGCTCTACTTCGAGGAGCTCTACGCCGAGCAGATGGGCGGCAACGTCGACAACAGCGCCAAGTGCAATGCCCTGCAGGCATCGTGGGAGCGCTCCTTCGAGGGCAGCACCACCCTGAGCAAGCTGCAGCGCTGGATGGATGGCATGGACCGGAAGATGTACGACAACCTGCAGCGCGGCCGCAGCCAGTCGGCCAAGGTCTGGCAGAACCATCTCGACATGCCCGAGCCGCGGCGCGAGGAGCTGCTGAAGGCGATGCAGAACTTCATCACGCTGGCCGACAACGCGCGCAGCCTCGGCCACATGCTCGAGGTCGCCGAGCTGTGGTCCTTGGCCGCGGTCGTGGGCGGCAAGATCAACAAGCGCGATCAGACCGTCGATGACCGCCGCGAGGTCGTCCGCGCCCGCGAGGAGTTCATGCTGGCCCGCGATGCCTGGGACTTCAAGTTCGACAGCTACTACATCAGTAGCAAGCAATTCGTCGAGGCCGAGAAGATCCGCATCGCCGAGGCCGAGAAGACCGCCGACAAGCGCAAGGCCGAGGGCTACGACGACAACGCCAAGGGCATCGATTCGCTGGTCATGCCGGGCGCGGTCGAAGAGAAGTCGACGATGGAGTACGAGGCCCTCGAGGACTGGGAGAAGGATCTCGTCTACGGACCCAAGGCCGGGCCGGTGCCGGTGCTGTGGTGGAACGTGAGCACGCAGGAGGACGGCACCTCGAACAAGATCGCCTGGTTCCGCAAGCGCGAGATCTACTTCGGACGGACCGGCGGCTCGAAGTTCTGCATCGCGTTCGATCCCAACGATCTCGCTTCGGGCGTGCCGGTCACCGTCAGCAGTCGGCCCAAGCCGTCGACGTTCTGGTTGGATGCCGACAAGAAGGTGCCGTACACGATGTGGTTCTGGGCCGGCTCGGATCGTGAGCGCGTCGGCATGGCCGAATGCAATCTGGCGATGCGGAACGACTTCGCCCTCGTCTATTACCTCAGCGCGGCGAGCTGGAAGGCGAAGGTCGCAAAGGACAGCGTCACCTTCTTCGACGACAACGCCAACGGCAGTCCCTGCGATGCCGATCCGTGGGATGCGGATTTCAAGGTGCCGACCCTCGGCGAGCACGACACCGAAGGCACGCCGGCGCCGCTCCTCGACTCGATGCAGGTCGGCAAGGGCCCGCGCGTCCCGTACTCGGAGTTCGTCAAGCTGTCGACCGGTTGGTTCCACATGCGCCGCAGCGGCGCCGATGAGGTCGGCGTCCGCCCGCTCAATCCGGAGTACTTCAAGACCGGCAAGGCGAAGCTGGTCTGGAAGGGGGGCAAGACCAGCGCGCCGAGTCAGCTCGTCGTGCAGGGGCGGGGCGACTTCAAGACCGCGTTCTTCGACCTCGCCGGTGGCAAGGAGGTCGAGCTGCCGGTCGGCGATTATCAGGTGATCTTCGGTCGGGTCGTCGTCGGCAAGGGGGCGCGGATGCAGAACGCGACGCTGTATCAGGGCGAGTCGCAGCCGTTCACGGTCGAGGAGGGCAAGACCTTCGAGCTCAAGATGGGGGCCCCGTTCCAGATCGCCTACACGCGGCGCGGCGACCAGAACCTGGTCATCGATGCGCTCAAGATCTTCGTCCGCGAGTCGTCGGGTTGCCTGCTGACCGAGCTGCAGGGCATGCCGCTCGCGCCCGAGGTCCTGGCCGGCAAGGCCGACAGCCGCAAGGGCGCCAAGACCTACGGCAAGTTCATCCAGTTCACCGACGGCGAGCTGATCAACACGGCGGGCAAGAGTCACACCAAGCTGAGCACGCTGACGGCGCTGTTCCCGATGCCCCAGGGCTACCGCGAAGGACCGCTGACGCTGTCGTTGAAGCTGCCGGCCGAGGGCCTGAAGGTCGGACTGTTCCAGAAGAAGCACCCGGTGTTCGGTGCCCTGGAGCCGGTCTGGCAGTAGCGGTCGTCGCGGCTGGCTGGGCGGCGGACTTTCCGTTCGAACTTCGCCGTTGCCTGCCTAGACTGCTTCGCCGAAATGCTCGACATCCGGACCCTGCGTGACAACCCCGACGCCGCGCGCGCCGGGGCGATCAAGAAGCGACTCCCCGATCGTGCCGAGGCCGTCGACCGGGCGCTCGCCATCGACGCCGAGCTTCGCGCTCTGGTGCCGAAGCTCGATGCCATGCGCAACGAGCAGAAGAGCGCCGGCAAGCAGCTCGGCAAGCTGGCGGCCGACGAGCGCGATGCCTTCCTGGCGGTGCAGAAGGAGCTCAAGGCCGAGATGGCGGGGCTCGAGGAGCGCGAGAAGCAGCTCAAGGCCGACCTCGAGCAACAGCTCATGCTGGTGCCCAACCTGCCCGACGACGACGTGCCCGACGGCGCCACCGACGCCGACAACATCGAGGTCCGCAAGTGGGGGACGCCGCCGCAGTTCCCGTTCACGCCGCGGGCCCATTACGAGATCGGCGAGGCCCAGGGCTGGATCGATTTCCTGCGCGCGTCGGAGATGGCCGGGTCGCGCAACTACATCCTGTTCGGCGACCTCGCGTTGCTGCACGACGCGGTGCTGCGCTTCGCCGTCGACCTCATGGTCGGCCGCGGCTTCGTGCCGATCGATCCGCCGCTGCTGGTGCGCGACGCGGCGATGCTCGGCACCGGGTTCTTCCCGGGCGGCGAGGAACAGACCTATCGCTGCGAGAAGGATGGCCTCAACCTGATCGGCACCGCCGAGGTGCCCGTCACCTCGCTGCACGGCGGCGAGATCCTCGCCGAGGACGACCTGCCGAAGAAGTACGTGGCCCGCTCGGCGTGCTTCCGCCGTGAGGCCGGCACCTATGGCAAGGACACCCGCGGGCTCTACCGCGTCCACCAGTTCCAGAAGGTCGAACAGGTGATCGTCGATGTCGCCGACCGCGACAACTCGATCGCCCATCATCATGCCATCGTGCAGAACGCCGAGGATCTGCTGCAGGCCTGCGAGCTGCCGTATCGCGTCGTCGCCGTCTGCGGCGGCGACCTCGGCGTGCCGCAGGCGATGAAGTACGACATCGAGACCTGGATGCCATCGCGCGGTGCCTACGGCGAGACCCACTCGGCGTCGCGGTTCTACGATTACCAGGCGCGCCGCCTCGGCCTGCGCTACCGGCCCAAGGAAGGCAAGAAGACGCTGTTCTGCCACACGCTGAACAACACCGTGATCGCCAGTCCGCGCGCGTTGATCCCGCTGCTCGAGAACCATCAGCAGGCGGACGGCACGGTGCGGCTGCCCGCGGCGTTGCGGCCGTACATGGGCGGGCGCGAGGTGATCGGCAGGCCCGTGGCCTAGCCCGAGCCGCCGCCGCCGAGGCCGCTCCGATCAGCGATTGCCGAACAGGCCGCCGAGTCCACCGGTGCCGCCGCGGCCGCCGAGGATCTCGGTCAGGTTGAAGCCCTGCGGCAGGTTCTGCGGGATGTTCGGGCGGTTGCCGCTGCCGCGGCCGGGTTGACCGCGCCCGCCGTCAGGGGTGCCGTCCCCGTTGACCCTGCCCCGGCCGCGACCACCGGGCTGACCTTCGCCGAGCTCGCCGGCGACCGCGCCCGCCGGGCCGCCTGGACCGACGACCGGTCCACCCGGGCCACCCGGGCCGAGGGGGCCGCCGGTTCCTCCGGGCCCGCTCGGTTCGGCCGACGGCGGGCCGGGCAGCAGCGGGATCATCGCGGTACCCGCGCGCAGGATGTCGGTCATGCCCTTGTCGAACACGAAGTGGCGGACGTAGGTCTTCTCGGCGCGTTCGAAGTCGTCGATCTCGGCGTCGCTGACGATGTTGCGACTGCCGCGGCGGCGCTCGATCGTGAACTCGATCTTGATCCGGCGGGGCAGCTTGTCGTTCTCCGAGCTGTCCCATTCGAGCATCTCCTCGGCCTCGCTGCCGAGTTCCTTGAAGTAGGTGACCTTGAAGGTCTTGATGCGGTCGTGGACCAGCTGGAACGAGCCCTGGGTGACGAGATCGCGGTCGACCAACGGGTCCTCCCGGCGCCACATCTCGATCAGGTCACGGTAGCGAGGATTGCGCCGGAACCAGTAGCCGACCTCGCAGAGCGACGGCCGGACCGGTGCGCCGACGTCGTTGAGCACGAAGCCGACGGCGTCGGTCGTGGTCAGGAAGTCCATGCGGTCGGCCTCGAAACTGCCGACGTCCATGTCGCGGCCACGGAAGACGGCGTTGTTGCCGACGTTGTAGGTCCAGATGCCGCGCAGGTCGCGTTCGATCAGGTTGAGGATGCGCGGGCCCGCTTCGGTCGACTCGGACAGCTCGTCGACGAGCTCGCGCGTCTCCAGCAACACGCGGAACGTGGTGCCGACCGTCACCATAACCGTGGCCGTGATGGTGACCGCGATCAGGACCTCGAGCAGGGTGAAGCCGCCGGTGGTCTTCGGATGTCGCATCATTTGCCTCCTGCCTCGGAACCGAAAGGACTGCTGCTGCCCGAGGTCGAACTCGATGATTGCCCGAGCGCCTCGGCCCTGGCCTCGGCTTGTTCGGGCGTGAGGCCGGAGATAGCCAGCGTGCAGACGCGGGCCTTGATCATCAGCGAGTCGCGCTCGCCGGGCTGGTCGGGGTCGAGCTTGGGGAACATCACGACCACCGCGACCTCCTCGAAGTCGGTCTCGGTCGGCGGCGTGTCCTCGAGTCTGCGTTCGGCCTCCTCGAACAGGCGGTCTTCGTATTCGCGCGAGCTGAGGCCCGAGGCCTGGGCCTTGCGGTAGCGTTCGCGGTTCTGCTCCCACTCGGCGCGCTCGGAAGCCGCGCTGTCGTCGCCGGCCGCCATCTCGGCGAGGTTGCTCTCGACATCGGCCACGGCCGACTCGCCGATCACGACCTTGTAGCTCCAGCCTTCCTCGTACTTGTCGGCGAGCGAGATCTCCTGGTCGGACTCCGGCGGGGTGTCGTGCGCGCCGGCCTGCAGCTCGGACATCCTCTCCTCGGCGATCTCGCGGGCGAGGCGCCAGTTGCGCGCATACATCGTGTCGACCAGGGCCTTGGTGCGGATGCCGAGGAAGCTGATGACGACCGTGGCGACGATGGCCAGCGCGACCAGGGCCTCGATCAGGGTGAAGCCGGCCTCGCCGGCCGGCCGGGGCATCGACAGTCTGCTTGCCGGGTTCGCCGTCATCAGAAGTCACCCTCGCCGAGCATCGACAACGAAGGCTCCTGGCCCTCCTCCGAGGTCTCGATCGCGGTGACTCCGGTCAGGCCGCGGATGGTCAGGGCCCAGAGCTTCTGGGGTTCGTCGGCGAGCCGCAGGATCACGACCTGGTCGTTGGAGAAGCCGTACTCGTCGA
>JAGQRA010000149.1 GCA_020425885.1 Planctomycetota bacterium
CGCGGCCGCCGGAGGGTTTCGCCGCGCGCGACATCGGCAGCATGGTCGAGGTCCGTCGTGTCGAGCGCTTCGACGCGCGAACCGACGCGCTGTGGGACGCCAACAAGGACCAGAGCCGCTTGGCGATCGTGCGCGACGCCCGCTATCTCAATTGGCGCTACGCCGATGCCCATGATGCCGACTACGAACTCCTCGAGTGCGTCGACCGTGGCAGCGGCGCGCTGCGCGGCATCGCCGTCGTCACCCAGCGTGACCTGGTGTTCCCGCGGACGACGTTCATCGCCGACTGGTTGCTCCCCGGCGCCGATGTCGAGGCGATGACGGCCCTGATCGCCGCCGCCGAACAACGCGCTGACGCGACCTCGGCGGGCGCGCTTGCGACCCTGTTCAACCACCTCGATCCCCGCTTCCTCGGCTTCCAACACCTCGGATTCCGGGTCCTCGGCACCGGCTACTTCCAGGTCGTGATCCCGTTCACGATCGACGACACGCGGTTCTACAAGGATCACTGGTACCACACGCTCGGCGACTCGGACCTGGTCTGAGTCGAGCGGCGATCGGTGATCGCTACTGCGACATCTGGGCGAATACGACGACGTGACCGCCCGGCGCGCGAACGCCGAGTTCATCGGCGCCGTAGAACGTGCGTCGGCGCGGAACGACGATGTCGCAGCCGGCGACGGCGGCTTCGATCGCCGCGACGTCGTCGACCTCGATGAACAAACTGGCACGGTTCGGTTCGTCGGCGAGGGCCGGCACGTCCTCGCGGACCGAGTCGCGCGTCTGCAGCATCAGCTCGACGCCATCGCGCTCGAGGATGGCGAACCCGATCGGACCGCCGTCGCCGCCGTGCGGCACCGACAGCGTGACGCTGAAACCGACGCGCTCGCACCAGAACGGCAATGCCGGCTCGATGGCGTCGACGACGAGAACGGTGGTGACCTTCTTCAGGTGGTGTTGGCTCATGCGCTGATCGTGCCCGCGGCCGCCGGTTCGGTCTTGGACGAATGGAAACCGAGCCACGTCCGGGTCGTGCGCCGGTGGATGGCGCGAACATCGCGGGCCAGGTGCGCCTGATCGCAGTAACCGAACCGCTGCGCCAGCTCGGCGAGCCCGCTGCCGCTGGCCGCGACCCGTTCAATTGCGCGCAGCCGCAGGATGCGTGCCAGCAGCTTCGGCGACAGGCCGGCACGTTCGCGGATGCCGCGGCACAACCACTGCCGTGAGACACCGACCTCGCCGGCCAGCTCGTCGATCCGCACCGCACCGCCGCGCCGTTCGAGGATCGTCAGGGCCGCGTCGATCGCATCACCACGCCGGGGCAGGTTGGCCAGCAACCAGGCTTCGATGGCGCGCAGTCGCGGCCCGACCGCCGCGGCATCGAACACGCGATCGCGGAGCCAGCGGTGCGATGCCGCGAGATCGTCGAAGGCGACGGCGCCATCGGTCAGTTCGGCCAGATCCGCGCGCACGAACGGGTACGCGCCGCGGGGACGGAACCGGACGGCGACGATGTCCGAACGGGCGCACGCCGACACGGCATGCGGCGCCGTCATCGCGCCGATCACCCGCGCCTGCGGCGCGTCGCCGCAATCGAACAGGAAGTCGACGCAGCCGTCGGCCAGCACGTCGATCGCAGGGCTGCTGCCCCGCTTTACCCAGTAACACTCGACGAACTCGGCGAGTGCGGCAGCGGGCCGGATCTCGGTGTAGTTGCCGGGCATCCTGGGCGATGCTATCAGATCGTGACCGTCGCGATGCGTGCGCGTGCAGGGCGCTCGAATGGCGGCCGGGAACACCTGAGCGCAGGCCGACATTCCGCGCCCGCCAGATCCTCGGCTCCAGCTACTTCCAGGAGCAGAACGACTCGGACCCGCACTGAGCCGGGCGACGATCGGGTGAGGCCCATGCCGGGCGACGCTCTCGCCGATCGTCGGCGACGACTACTTCCTCGGCTGCGGCTCCGATGCGGCAACCTCATCGGCGGTCAACAGCGGCACGACCAGCCTCATCAGCCAACTCGACGCCTCACGGGCGCGTCCGAGGTCCAACCGCAACACCAGGTCACCGCGATCCAGCTTGCGCTCGAGCTTCGCGAGCAACGGCTGCAACGAACGCAGTCGAGCTCTGTCGGCCACCTTGGCAAGCGCGAGGTCCAGAGCCTTCTCGCTGGCGACGACACCCTCACCGACCACGGCATGTCGCACCACCGCCTCGACCCCGATCCGCGGATCGTCCTCGTCGCCTTCGGCGCACAATCGCAGCATCAGATACTGCGGCTCGTCCCCCGCCGGCCATTGCGCATCGGGGAACAACCCACCGAGGAAGCGTCGCTTGACGGTCGCGTTGCCGAGGTGAACGACCAGATGGAACAGGCTGCCACGCTTGCCCGACAGCAACGACAGGATGTCGGCGCACGGCCGGCCCGTAGCCGGCTTGCCCTCGAGCCTCGGCCGCAGCATCGCCGTCGAACCGAGGATCTGCACCTCGGGACGCGGCCGCAAGAAGACCTCGTCGTCGAACGCCTGCCGCCGCTTCACCACGTAGTCGCCGATGATGTCGTCGCCGTAGGACCTGCTGCCAGCGATCCGGTCGGGCACCGCGAGCGGCGCATTGCCCTCGAGGATCGTGATCTGGCGCAGCTGCTGCACCTTGTCACCGGCCTCGGGCGGCTGCATGACGATCGTCATCCGGTCGAGCAGGGCGAGCTCGAAACCGGCCTCGCGTTCGATCTTCTGCAGCAACAACCTGAGCACCCCGTTGTCGAGTTCGTCCCAGACGCCGGTGTCGCGCAACGCGGCCAGGTCCAGGAAAGCGGTGCTGTTGTAGTCGTCGGGCAAGAAGTCGCGGGCTCGAAACGGTTCCTGTGCGACCAGGAACGTCGCGCCGGCGACGACGGCAAGCGGGAGGAGTCGCATGGTTCGTGGGCGCGCACTGCGCGGCCAGGGCAAATGTACTCTCATCGCGGGCGTCGCAGGTACGGTCATGCTGGCAGAACACGACCTCGCGCCGACTCGGCGCGCCCGCGCGCGCCGCTGCACCTCATCCGCCTGCGGAGCGGCCCCCCGTCAGAACAGCATGATCGCGCGACCGGCGCTGCTCGACAGCGGGTAGCCGTAGCGTTGGTAGGCGCCATTGGCGTCGAGAACGATGGCCTGCATGAAGTAGGGGCCGGGGTAGCCCAGCGTCGCCGGCAGCGGGATCGAGGTGGCTGCAGCACCGTTGCCGTCGGTGAAGAACAGCAGGGCCGGGGCGAGCATCGCGGAGACGTCGACCAACGTGCCGCAGGCGACGTGCTGCGGCGCGAGCGCGAGGAACATGGCGCCGACGCTGCCCGCCGGCGCGCCGGCGATGGCCTGACCCCAGCCGGTGCCGGGCGTCGGAGTCGCGAGATCGAGCGTCACCGGCGCGCCACAGGAGTTGCCGTAGCTGGCCATGTTCTCGTAGCGCAGGCCATCGTTGCGCATGAGATCGGGGTCACCGTCGGCGTCGAGGTCGGCAGCGACGAAGGTGTAGGGGCTGCTGTCGGTCAGCAGGGACACGCCGCCGCCGAAGCTGCGGCTGCCGAGCCCGCGCACGAACCCAATGCGGCGGTTGCCGTAGCCATCGTGGAACAGCAAATCGGTGATGCCGTCGAGGTCGAGGTCGAGCGCGGTGGCACGCATGATCCAGAACGGCGTCGTGATCGTCGTCCTGTTGGTGAGCGTCTGCGTCGGCTGGCCCCAATACACGTTCGCCACGTTCGTGACCGGGGCCTGGTGTATGAGCAGGTCGTCACGGCCGTCGCCGTCGAAGTCGCCGACGGCCAGGTCGGTGCCCGTCATCAACTCGTTGCGGGTGAACGAACCGTTCGGCTGCTGCATGAAGACGACGATCTTCGGCATGAAGCCGTTCATGCCGTCGAGACCGGCAACGTCGGCCTTGCCATCGCCATTGAAGTCGCCGACCGCCAGCGGATTCGACCACCAAACGGCGTAGCTGCCGACCGCCTGGGGTGCCGACGATGGCGGCGCCGGCACCGCCGCGAGTCGTTCGGGATCCGCAAGCCGAACCGAAGGTTCCCGCGGGCGCGGGAGTTCTGGTCGTTGCGCGGCGTGATACGCGCGCCGTGCTGGACCGCCGTGGTGCAGCGCCTCGACGACCTCCGGATCTGCCGCGGTGATACCATCGCCGCCGCCGCGCCAGGTCACGGTTCGGTCCGCCACGCAGTTGCCAGGAACCCGCCATGAACGCCGCAAGGGTCGCCGCCCGTCTGCTCGTCTGCTGGTTCGCCCCGCTCATGCCGTGCCAGCGCGACCTGGCAGCATGGCCGGCCGACGCATTCGCCGCGCTGAGCACGGTCCCGCTTCGCGATGCGGTGACGGCAGGCGAACTCGTGGTCGTCACCGATGGCGAGCACGCGGCAATCGGCGACGCCGACGTCTACGTCGTCGACCTCGACGACGTGGATGCGCCGACGCTGCAGTTCCTGCGCGCGCACTTCCACGGCGACAGCATGGTGGTGCTGGCGGCGCGACACGGCGTCCACTATCGCGCCGCGGCCGACGGCACGGTGGCCGTGGCGATGCCGCGAGACGGCGTCGTCGTCGCGGTGTCGGGCGACCTGATCGGCGCGGCTACGACGACGGCAGGTCGAGTCGACGTGATCGCTTTGCCACGGCGGGTGGTCTACGTCGAGGTCGTCGATGCCGACGGCCGGCCGACCTCGGATGTCATGGTGGCGGCGGTCAGTGGGCGATTGCGTGACCGGTCGGGCACCGCCCGCACCGACTTCACCGGTCGCGCTCGGGTGCGTGCCAGGCCAGGCAAGGAACTCCGGCTCGTCGCCCTCATGGTCGGCGACGAACAACCGTGTGTCGAGGTGCCGCCGAGCTACTTCGACCGCACGCATCCGGCGCTGCTGCGACTCGTGCTGCCGCCGCTGGGCCGCGTGTTCGCGCGCGGCGCCACGGCAGGTGGTGTGACCCTCGAGAGTCATCCCGACGACCATGCCTTGCGGCGGGTCACCGTGCCGCCGACGCGCTGTTCCGACGAGGGCGCGTGGTTCGACCATGTCGCCGTCGGCGCCGCGGTCACCGTCTGCGTGCCACTGCGAGGCAAGCTACAGAACCCGAAGCGCACGAGCGATGATGGACCGACAGCGGCCGGCGCCACAGCGACGATCGAGTGCGGACCCGATTCCGAACTCGAGAACTCGGTGCCCGTGAGCGGGCGGGTTCTGGATCGGGACGGCAGGCCCGTGCGCGATGCCGAGGTCTGGACCTGCCTCGTCTGCGAACACATCCGCCGGGTGCAGCAGGTGCGCACGGATCGCGAGGGTGGCTTCCAGCGACGGGTCCCGAAGGAGCTGATCGCCGCCGCCGAGGCGGTGCTGCTCGTGGCGCCGCGGTCGCTGGATGTCTCGAGCGCTGGTCCGGTGGCGATGGCGCCGATCGGCGCCATCGAGGGCGACCTTGCCATCGAACTCGGCGACATGCGCTACGGGCCGGTGCCGGTGTTCGCCAGCGGTCGCGTCATCGACAGCGAGGATCGGCCGGTGGCCGATGTGGTCGTCGCGATGAAGTGCTCGTCGGACTCGAGACGGAAATACCCCAGGCCCGGATGGACGGCGCGGACCGACGCCGAGGGTCGCTTCGAGCTGCGGGTCGTCGATCGCGACCCCGCCGACCACAGCGTCGAGGTCGCGACTCGCGGCTGGCTCGGCGACAGCGTCGCGATCGAAGCCGGAGCGACCGGCGTCGAACTGCGCGTCGGCCACGCCGGGCGCGTGATGGTTGCGATCTCACCGCCGAGATCGCGGCCATGGCTGGACGTCGAGCTCGTTCCCGCGGCGGGCGGCAAAGGCAAGAGCCAGCTCCGCAACTGCAACAAGGGCGGCGCGACCTTCGAGGACGTCTTGCCCGGCACCTACGATCTTCGGTTCGAGTTGCTGGGTCACGACATCGGCACCGTCGCCGGCATCCGGGTCGCGCCTGGCCAGACCTGCGATGATCCTCGCCTGAGCCCGCTGCAGCTGTCCGCGCTGGTGCAGCTCCTCGACGTGAGTCTGGTCGACGGGCACGGCAATCCGGTCATCGGACAGGTGCGCCTCACCAGCGTGCTGGATTCGGGCAAGAGCGCGGTCATCGACTGCCATGACGGCGGCCGGACAACGATACCGTTCGTCGACGGGCTGACGCTGCGGGCGGAAGGGCCCGAGCATCGCCCCGTCGTGTTCCTGCCGTCGTTCGATCGGATCGAGGTGGCCATGCCTCCGCGCGCGCGCCTGCGTTTCGTCGTGCCGGAGGGACTGACCTTGCCCGATGGCATCCGCATCGACGAGCACCGCGGCTACGACGGCCTCGAGGTCAGGAACGGTGTCGAATGGCGACCGTCGGACAGTGGGCTCGTGCAGGTGTCCTTCGGCATCTGGAACCGGTGGACCGGGCCGGGCGGTCGCTTCCACACCTTGTGGACACAGTCCGTCTACATCCCGAAGGGCGACGCGATCAGGGACCTGCCACTCGAGATCGATGCGACGATCGTCGACGCCGCGCGATTGTTCATCGGCTCATTGCCGTCGGTGCCCGAATTGAGGCGGTGAAGAGCGGCAACGATCGCCCGCAGGCGACGC
>JAGQRA010000017.1 GCA_020425885.1 Planctomycetota bacterium
CCCGGCATGATCGGCTGCTCGGGCCAGTGGCCCTGGAAGAACGGCTCGTTGATGGTGACGTTCTTGATCGCGACCGCGCGCTGGAAGCCGTCGAGCTCGATGACGCGATCGATCATCAGGAACGGATAGCGGTGCGGCAGCAGGTTGAAGATCTGCCGGATGTCGAGCCCGGAGACGATCGGCGCGTCGCCCTGCTCCTGCTCGCGCTCGCGCTCCTCCTGGATGCGCTTGACCAGCGCCATGTTGAGCCCGTGGCCCGACCGCGTGGCGATGATGTGGGCATCGAGATCGACGCCGATGTTGGCGAGGTCGCCGACGAGGTCGAGGATCTTGTGCCGCGCCAGCTCGTCCTCCCAGCGCAGCGCGTTGGCCTGCGGACCCTGCGGCCCCATCACCAGCGTGTTCTGCGGGTTGGCGCCCTTGCCGAGCCCGGCCTCGCGCAGCGACTCGACCTCGTGCTCGAACACGAACGTCCGCGCCGGCGCGATGTCGCGCTCGAACGACTCGGCCGACAGCTCGAACATCGCCAGCTGCTTGGTGCTCGGGACCTGGCCGTTCTGGGCCTCGTAGTCGAGGTGGTACTCGATCGTCAGCCGCCCCGAGCCCGGCAAGGCGACGATGCTGGCGCTGCCTTCGCGGACGTAGATCGGCTGCATCACCGAGTAGATCGGTCGCTCGCCCTTGACCTCGACGCTGCCGCTCTCGCTGAGCCCGCGATAGAACTCCGAGGCGGCGCCGTCGAGACCGGGGACCTCCTCGCCGTCGATCTCGATCGCGACGTTGTCGATGCCTAGCGCGTAGAGCGCGGCCAGCAGGTGCTCGCAGGTGTAGACCTCGGCCTTGCCGTCCTGGATGCAGGTGCGGCGCTGGCGCGCCTTCATGTTGGCGCCGTCGGCGCGGACGACCGGGTTGTCCTCGATGTCGACCCGGACGAAGGTCACGCCGTTGCCGGCCTCGGCCGGCCGCACGACGACCCGCGTGTCCTTGCCGCTGTGCAACCCGACGCCGCGATACTCGACCGGCGACTTCAGCGTGCGCTGCGGCCGCGACGCCGGGGCGGTGGTCCCGTTGGTCAACACGCGATCACTTCCCATCGCCTTCGCCCTTGGCTGGCTGCCCGGCGGCATTCTTGGCGGCGGCCTCGGCCGCGGCTTCGGCCTTGAGCCGTTCGCCGCGAGGATCGAAGACCTGCAGATACCTGATCAGGTGCGGCGTCAGGTCGGCCTTGTCGCTGGCGAACAGCACCGCGCGGTTCTCCAACCGCACCAGCCGCCGCTGCTGCGCGATCGGATCGTCGCCGACCGGACCTTCGGGCACGTCGTGCAGCCGCAGCACGATGTCGATGCCGCGGTCCTTGGCGACCTGGGCCACGGCGTAGTCGAGGTCCTGCAGCATCGCCAGCTCCCATCGCGTCCGCTCCCGATCGAGTTGCTGATTGCGCAGCTTGGTGCGGGCCTCGATGCCGTTCATGGCCCGACCCAGCTCGAACTCGAGGTCCTCGAACTGCCGCGAGCCGGGCTTGAGCAGGGTCAGCTCGGCCCGGATGTTCTCGACCTGGGCCTTCATCTGCTTCAGCTCCTCCTGGAACTGCGCGACCAGCTTGTCGAGTTCGTCGCCTTCCTTCCTGGCCAACGGGTACTGATTCATCGCCTTGGTCAGATCGACGACGCCGATCCTGAGGGCGGGTGCCGGCGTCTGGGACTTGCCCGGATCGGTGGACGGCGGCTTCTGCCCGTCCTGGGCCGGTAGGGCGGCGAGCAGGGCGGCAATCACGGTTGCCTGGATCACGGATGCCTGGGTCCGAACAGAGAAGATGGCCATCACGGCGGAGCAGGCTAGCCGATGGACCTGGCAAAGACCACGACGACCATGGCCCCCAGCCCCCCTACGATTTCGACCGCTTGGCCGCGTACGAATCGATCCACATCTCGGCTCCGACACGCCGGGCCATCCTCGCGGCCGCGCGCGCGGCGAGACCGCACGAGATGATCGGCGTGCTGGGCGGCCCTGACCGCCACCGCCCGGGCGACGCCGGCCAGCAACTGGTCCGACACTTCGCGCCGTTGCCGAACGCATCGCCCGGACCGGACCGCTTCGAGGTCGACCCGATCGCGTTCGCGGTCGCCGAGGCCCAACTGCGCCGCGCCGGACTGACCTTCCTGGGTTTCGCCCACAGCCATCTCGATGGCATCACCGAACCGTCGGACCTCGATCGTCGCCAGCTGTGGCCACACTGCCTGCAGGTCATCGTCGCCATCACCACGACCGACGCCGCCACGTTCCGCGCCTTCCGCCGGCGGGCGAACCGCGTGCTCGAGGTCGCCATCGCCGACCCTTCCGATTCGCCGGGCGTGTGACCGGGAGTTGCTTCCACCGCCGGGGCCGCCGAACATGCCGGCGTGAACCACCGCACGCCAGCGCCCTGCGTCAGATGATCGCCGGCATCGGCATCGACGCGGTCGACATCGCGCGCATCGAAGGCCTGATCAGCCGCGGCGGCACGCGCTTCCTCGACCGCGTCTTCACCGCCGCCGAACGCGCCTACTGCGATGCCCGCCCGCGACCGGGGGAGTCCTACGCGGCCCGCTTCGCGGCCAAGGAAGCGGTCATGAAGTGCCTCGCCACGGGCTGGGCCGAGGGTCTGACCTTCCGCCAGATCGAGGTCGTCCGCGACGAGCGCGGCGCCGTTCATGTCCGCCTCGACGGCGCCGCGGCGCAGCACGGAGCGCGCCTCGGCATCGAACGGGTGCGGCTGAGCCTGACGCACACGGCGAACACGGCGACGGCTTTCGCCATCGCCGAACGATAGGCTCGGTCCCGGAACGAGACGCGGCAGCTGTCGCATTCTGCAGCATCGGTCGGCCGCGACCGATGCTGCGTCGTGGCCTCGCTTCGCCGATTCGACTTGGTCGCGACGTGCGCATTCGGCGCCTGCAGTGCCGGGCCGCCGGGCCTCGCTGCCGAGCGCTTCGCGCATCGCGCGCCGCCGGCGGCCAGCGTTCGGATCGCGGCCCTCGAGGTCAGCGCCGCCACGGCACTCGACCCGATCGGCAAAGCCGAGAAGCTGGCCGCCGCCGGCAACCTCGCCGAGGCGCGAGCCGTGCGCGATCACACCGCCCTGCTCGCCGACCCCGCCGGGCGCGCCGCCGCCATACAGCGGATCGAACTGCCGCGCTCGCCGGCCGAGGCCCGTGATCTCGCCCGCGAGCGGCTGCGAACCGACGACCTGCCCGCCGCCCGCGCCCTGCTGCACTCGGCGCGCCGCGCCGCACCGCGGCC
>JAGQRA010000150.1 GCA_020425885.1 Planctomycetota bacterium
ACGTTGTCGACATCGCCGGCCTCGAGATCGGGCAGGCCGATCGGGCCGGGCCGCGGGCGGTGACGACCTCGTGGCCACAGCGCGCCCGCGACCTGACCGAGCAGCTCGAGCGGGTAGGAGATCGGCTCACGCCGCAGGCGGCGGAACTTGGCGCGCAGCCATCGCCCCCGCGATGAGCGAGCTGCGTTGCGGACGACGAGCACCTTCGTCTCGGGCAGCGCGGCCGCCAGCGCCTCGATCGCTTCGACGGTCGAGGCGCGCAGGTCGGAGCCGCTGAAGACGACGATGTGGCGTGAAGCCATGTGCGGAGTGTGGCTTGCCGTCGGTCACTTTCAATGCGCGGCCGAACGACGGTGGGCGGCCGTTCGTCGCTCGCTACTTCCGCCGGCGTCGGCCGCGGTTCTCGGTCTGCTCCATCGGCTCGGGCAGGTCGGCGGCATCGACCACCTTGACGCCCGGGATCGACTCGCGCACCCGCAGCACCCCGCTCGCGGTGACCTCCGTCTGCCACACGTAGAGCTGCTCGAGGTGCTTCAGCGTCGCCAGCGCGGTCAGGCCGTAGTCGCCGACCTTGCTGCCGTAGAGGTTGAGCGACCGCAGCTCCTTGCACGCCGCGAGCTCGGCTGTACCGTGATTGCCGACGGCGGTCCGGCGCAGGTCGAGCGACAGCAGCGCCGGCATCTTGGCGATCGTCGAGCAGGCCTGGTCGGTGATCTGCGTCGCCGCCAGGTTGAGTTCGGCGATGTTCGCGGCCAGCGGCAGCAGCTCCTCGATGGCATGGTCGTCGACGCCGTCGGAGTTGCCGTAGCAGGTCACCACCAGCAACGGGCTGCCGTCGCCGATGCTCGTCACCTTGAACGGGCCCTTGCCGAGGCCGGCGAGGGTCTTCTCGGCGACCGGCTTCAAGCCCTTGGCCAGCGCGACCCACGGCGACTCGCCCGGCTTGCCGGCCTTGCCGGAACGGGCGCTGCCCGAACGGGCGCTGCCGGCCGGCGGCTTGTCGCTGGCGGCGACGCCGTTGCCGCGCCACTTGCCGTAGTCGCCACCCTCGCTGATCCAGCGCTCGATCAGGTCGATCTGTTTCTTGGTCAGCGGCGTGCCCTTGTCGGGCGGCGGCATCAGGTCCTCGTTGTCGGCCTCGAGCGTGATGACCTCGAACAGCAGCGAGTCCTCCGGGTCGCCGGCCTTGATCAGCTTGCCGCGCTTGCTCTTGATGATGCCGTCCTTGCTGTCCAGCTCGACGTGGCCCTTGGGCTTCTTCACGCGGCCGTCGTCGCCGGTCTTCTCGGCGCTGTGACACTCGATGCAGTGGCGCTCGAAGATCGGCCAGATGCTCTTGGCGAAGTCGACCTTCTTGTCCTGGGCGCTGAGCGGCAGCGCGAGGGCGATCAGGGACAGCGGGGCGAGGAGGCGGATCATGATGACGGCGGGCGTGCGATCGGGAGCGCGATCAGGAGAAGATGGAGGTGACGGCCGAGCCCTTGTCGGCGACCTTGAACGGTCGTCCCGAGGGCGACATGACGACGTGATCGGTCGGGATGCCGCAGGCGTGGGCGATGGTGGCGTTGAAGTCCTGCACCGACACCGGGTCGTCGACGACGTCGCGGCCTTCGGCGTCGGTCTTGCCGAAGCGTTGGCCACCGGCGACACCGCCGCCGGCGAGCAACGCGCTGAAGGCCTTCGGATAGTGGTTGCGCCCCTGATCCTGGTCGATGTCGGGCGTGCGGCCGAACTCCGTGCACAGCACGACGAGGGTCTCGCGCAGCAGGCCGCGACCGTCGAGGTCGGCGAGCAGCGCGGCGAGGCCCTGATCGATCTCGGGGCAACGCGTCTCGAGCGTGTCGAAGTTGTTGGCGTGCGTGTCCCAGCCGCCGGTCACGACCTCGACGAAGCGGACGCCGTGTTCGACGAGGCGGCGGGCGAGCAGGCAGCCCTTGCCGAACGACGTGTCGCCGTAGGCCGCGCTGACCGTGGCCGACTCCAGGCCGATGTCGAAGGCCGCCAGGTCGCTGCTGCGCATCAGCTTGACGGCATCGGCGTAGGCGTCGTGGTAGGCCTTGACGGCGCGATGCTCGTGCCTGGCCTCGAACGAGTCGTTGAGCTGCTCGAGCCGCTTGAGCCGACGCAGGAAACGGTCCTCGCTGACGCCGCCGGGGAGGTTGGCGTTCTGCAGCCCGGCATCGGCGCTGCCGATCGGCAGCGCCTGGTACTGGGGCGGGAAGTAGCCGGCGCTCGGCATGTCGGCGCCGCCGCCGATGATGACGTGTCCCGGCAGGGTCTCGTTGAGGCGGCCGGCGAGGCGGTGATGCCAGGCACCGAGGCTGGCGTGCTGGATCGTGCCGCGCATCTCGTAGCTGGTGCGCATGACGTAGCGGGCCTGTTCGTGTGCGCCCTGACGGCTCGACATCGAGTTGATGACGCAGACCTTGTCCATCTGGTCGGCGAGCCGCGGGAAGTACTGGCTCACCTGGATGCCGTCGGCCCGCGTCGCGATGGCCTGGATCGGACCCTGCGTCGCCTTGCCGGGCTTCGGGTCGAAGGTGTCGATGTGGCTCATGCCACCGCTCATGAACAGGTAGATCACGTGCTTGGCCGTGGCGCGGTTCAGCACGACCTGTCCGTCCGGTTCCTGTGGCCGCGCCGATCCCTGCAGCGTCGCCGCCAGGGCCTCGGGCCCGAACATGGCGGCGGTCGAGACGCCCAGGGTCGAACGGGCGAGGCCGCCGAGGAAGGCGCGGCGCGTCGCGATGTCGGAGCCGGCGATGATGTCTCTGAGTGTCATGTCGATCTCCTGATCAGCGGACGAAGCGGAACTCGTTGGTGTTGCAGAGCACCCAGACCAGGTCGCGAATCGCGTCGCGGCCGTCGATCGCGATGGCCCGGCGCCACTCGCGGGTCTCCTCCTCGGTCGGCATGCGATTGAGCGTGGTCAGGAAGGCGACCTCGACGCGGCGCTTGCCGTCGTCGGCGGTGGTCAGGTCGCGGGCTAGCGCTGACGCGCCGGCGATCACGTTCTGGTCGAGGAAGCCGTTGAGCAGCGTCAGCACCTGCGGCACGGTGGCGTCGGCGCAGGCGGCTTCGATGGTCTCGCGATCGGACTGGCCGAACTGGCGCAGCAGGTGGTCGGGCGGTGCCGGCTGCGGCAGATCGCTGGCCCGCACCATGCCGTCCTCACTGCCCTTGGCCGCGCGGCGGCCGAGCGGCACGCCCATTTGCTCGAGCTCGGCGGCGATCTCCTGCACCCGCTCCTGGTCGCCGTCACGGCGGGCCGCGGCGAGTTCTCGCATCAGCGGCCGCGCCCGCCGCTGCAGCGCGGCGTCGTTGATCTTCTGCTGGCGCTGCTCGCGTTGCTGCTCCTGCATCTGGCGCCGCAGCATGACATTGGGGCTCATGCGGTTCTCGGCCATCGCCAGGATGTCGTCGATCGAGGCCTTCTTCATCTGCTCGTAGGCCGCGTAGATCGGCTGCGCGCGCGCGTCCATCGGCCGCAGCCGGTCGTCGATGTCGTCGTAGACCAGCGTCACCAGCGAGTCCCAGATCTGCTCGGCGGTCATGCGGCGCATGACCGGGCCCGGGAACGGGTAGGGTTCGCCCTGCGGCGGGTCGGTGCTCGGGCACTCGCGCCCGAACAGCTCGGTGTGGACCAGCACGCGCTCGAACTGCCGCAGGTCGTAGTCGAGCGCGACCAGCAGCTTCTCGAGGTGGTCCAGGATCTCCGGGTGGACGGCTTTGGTGTCCTTCTTCCAGTCGTCGATCGGCTCGACGAGGCCGCGGCCGAAGGTCCGATTCCACATCCGGTTGACGATCATCCGGGTGAAGTTCGGGTTCTTCTTGCCGGTCAGCCAGTCGGCGAAGGCGGCGCGCGAATCGATCCCGGTCTCGAGCGGCTTGCCGTCCTTGCGGGCCTGCCGCACCTGTCGGCGACGCTCGCTCGAGGTCGGTCGCTTGAGGCGGACCTTGGCGCCGAAGATCGTGCTGGCCGCCACTTCCTCGAGCGGTTTGGCGTCGTCGTAGGCGTAGTCCTTGGGCAGCTTCTCGGCCCCGGTGCCGTTGCCGCTGATGCCGTAGGTCAGGGTCTGCGTCAGCTGGCGGGCGATGGCGCGGGTGCGGTCATCGGCCCCTTCCAGCTTGGCCCGCGCGCCGCGGAGATTCTGCAACGCCTCGTCGTCGCGGTAGCGCAGGCCGCCGAAGAAGGCGGCCATGCCGTAGAAGTCCATCTGGGTCCACACGTCCGACGGATGGTTGTGGCATTGCGCGCATTCGAGCCGGGTGCCGAGGAAGATGCGCACGGTGTTGGCCATCGAATCGTGCGGCATGTTCATGTCGCGCAGCAGATGCCCGACCGCGCCGTTGCCCTCGGCATGCGCCGGCCCCTCGGCGGTCAGCATCTCGCGCACGAACTGGTCGTACGGCTTGTCCTGCTGGACCGACTCGCGGATCCAGTGGGCGAACGGTTCGCCGTTGAGGCGGCCGTTGCGCGAGCGGACCCGCAAGATGTCGAACCACCAGTTGGCGAAGTGGCTGGTCCGCCCCGGCGAGTCGAGCAGCGAGTCGCACAGCCGCGAGCGCCGGTCCTCGTTCTGATCGCCGAGGAAGCGCTCGGTCTCGGCGAGCGTCGGGATGCGGCCGATGATCGTCAGGTAGGCGCGACGGACGAAGGTCGCGTCGTCGGCGACCGGGTTCGGCTGTTGGCGGTAGCGACCGAGGCCGTGTTCGAGCAACGCGTCGAGCCGCGCCGTCTCGGACTTGATGCGCGAGCTCGACACCACCGACTCGACCGATCGCGCCGGTCGTTGCGGATTGACGGCGGCAGTCTGGGCGAGGATGGGGGCCACCGCCAGTCCGGCGACGGCGAGGAACGGGCCCAGGTACGATCGATCCATGCTTTGACCTCAGGGGACGTGGCAGTCCTGCCGACGTATTGAACGGCAACGATCGGCATCTGACTAGGTGCGGCTACGTACATTCCTTGTCGCCGAAGGGTGCTGCGGGGACACGGCCGGGCCTTCACCAGTCGCAATCGCGCTCGTAGCCGAGGTCGATCAGCAGCCGGCCCCAACGTGCCTTGAAGTGGGCGACGTGCGCCGGCCCGAAGTGATTGCGCCAATCGCCGGGCGTCCCCTTCCGGTAGTGGCTGCCGGTGTCCTCCTGACCCGGTTCGCGGCCGGCCGTCTTGGCGGCGAAGCGATGCGCGTGCACGATCTGCGTCAGCCGCTGCGATGCGATCGGTCCGCGCCGGCGCAGCAGCGACCAGCCGTTGGTCCTGGCATGGACGCGGTTCAGGAACTCGGTCGTGCGCGCGATCAGTCGCCGCGCCGTCGCGCCGTCGCGGTCGTCGAGCAGGCCGAGGAACCGCGCGACCTCGACGAAGCTCTGCTGCTCGTTGCCGATCATGTCCTCGAGGCGCAGTTCGAGGACGTGCGGCTGCCGGTAGTTCCAGCGCGCCATGCGGTCGACCTGGAAGCCGCTGAACTCGAACTCGAGGAACAGGCCTTCGTCCTTCGGCACCCGTTGCAGCTGCTCGCGGTGCGGCAACAGCTCGGGCCAGTCACCGGTGACGTGCGTCTTGAGGTGGGAGAAGTAGCCCGACACCATGACGTCGCGTGGATCGCGCACGATGTGGACGCCGCGGACGTCGGTGAGCGGGGCGATGTGCTCCGGGATCACGTTGGCATAGATCAGGAAGTCGATGCCGCGACGCGCCACGAAGCGGGCGAGATCGCGGTTGGCATCGTCCATGCCGTAGACGACCTCCTGGTGTCGGCCCGTCGCCTTGCAGATGCTGCGCAGGATCCCCGAGATCCACTGCGAGGCGCACTTGTGGTGCCCGAAGTAGGCCAGGAGGGGGCGGCTGGACATGATAGGAATCTGGCGCCGGTGCGGAGCCGCCGCAACATGCTGCAAGGGTCCGGCGAGGTCAACGCCGCGGTCTCATTCGCGCACGATGGCCCAGGACGAAAGGTCCGTCGTCGCGCCGTCCTTGGTGACGGCAGAGCGCAGCGTGCCTTCGTGCTCGAATCCCGATTTCACCAGCACGCGGATCGACGCGACGTTCCAGCCGAACACCTGCGCCTCGATGCGGCAGACGTCGAGATGGGCGAACACCCACTCGACGAACACCGGCAGCACCGCGCTGACGATGCCCCTGCCGTGATGGGCGGTGCCGAGCCAGAAGCCGCACTCGAAGCTGCGCCGCCGCACGTCCTCGCCGATGCGGCCGCCGATCGAGCCTGCCGCCGCGCCGTCGACCTCGATCGCGAACGCGATCAGGTCGCCGCGCGCGACCGCGGCGATGAACTCGCGGGCATGATCGGCGGTGTAGGGATGCGGCACGCGATCGCGGAGGTTGCGCCAGATCGCGCGGTCGTTCATGTGCCGCGCGATCGACTCGGCGTCGGCGGGCGTGAACGGGCGGATACGGGCCTGGTCGAGAGTGCGGTCCACGGTGGCAGGCGCCCATCGCAGCCTGACGCGCTCGGCATTGCAAGCGGGCGGGCGTCGGGCTTCAGTACGGCCGTTGCCAGATCCGCAGCCAGGTCCGGCCCGAGGTCTGCCGCAGGCTGTTGACGTCCCACCACTGCGGATAGCCCCAGCTGTTCAGCAGCATCTTGGCGATCTGATCCTGGGTCCGCGTCGGGTCGACGAGGTTCGACATCGCGACCGACTCGCCGAACGTCATGTTGTTGGCCCAGGCGATCAGGAACGCCGGATAGCTGAGCGCGGCATCGGCGTAGATGCGACTGGCTCCGGACACGACCTCGAAGCCGGCCGACATCCAACCGCTGCGGTGGGATTCGCCGTAGCAGGCGGTCGAGAACACCATGCGGAACTTGCGCCGCAGGGTCCAGGGCACCGCGTTCCTGATGTCGTTGGCGACGGTGCCGATCGTGACGTCGGTGTTGGAGAAGTAGACCCGGTTGGACAGCCCGTGGGTGACGAACAGCAGGTCGATCGTGTTGATGGTCGGGTTGCTGGCCACGGTGAGCAGCGTCGACGGCAATCGCGCTCGGGTCGCGTTGCCACCCTTGACCACGGTGATGCTGGCGTACTTGCCGGCCAGCGTCGTCAACGCCGCGGCCTCGGCGCCGAACTCGACGAGGTTGTAGAAGTTGCGTTGGACCTGGGTTTGGGATGGGCTGTCGAGGTCGGCGATGAAGACGACGCAGGCGCGTTGCCAGGGCGCCGTGTAGGCCCCTTGGGCGACGGCTGGCGCCGTGGTGCCGAAGGCGGTCAGGGTCAGCACGGCGGCGGCCGCGGCGCGACGGAAGAAGCCGCGGCGGTTCGGACCGGCGGCGGTGTTCGAGTTGGTGGTGGCTGCGGACAGGTTGGCGAGGAAGCTGATCATCGGAGGTCTCCGTTCGTGATTGGGGTGAAGGCCGCAACGTCGCGGCCACCCGATCGAGAGACATGCCCGGCGGTCCGTTACACCGGTCCTCGCGAAAAAGGGCGCCCTCAGGGTTCCCGGCGGCGCGGCGTGACGACGACCCGACCGCCGCCGTCGACGCCGGCCGTGACCACGGCGCGCGGCGATCGGCTCTTGATCCGGTCGCCGCCCTCGGCGCCGAGCCGCGCCGCGATGACCGCCGTCGCCGACCGCAACCTGAGCTCGCCGAGCTCCGTCATGGCGGCGCGCGTCCGTCGTCGACGGCGGCGTTCGTTGTCGCTGTCGAGGCGATCGAGGGCCGTGTCGAGGGATCGACAGGCCTGCCCGATCTGCTCGTCGAGCTGCCGCAGTTCGTCATGGCGGCGATAGGCCTCGTGCAGCTGGCCGGCCAGGAAACGGGCGGCGACCTCGGCGGCGAGGTCGGTGCGGCGGCCCTCGAGCTGGTCGCGCCGGGTCCGCAGCCGGGCGATGCCCTCCTGCACGAGGTCCGCAGCCGGGTTGGCGAGCGCGGTCAGGCGTTCGCAATCGCCGGCGCCGAGCTCGTGAGTCACGACGAACTCGATCGTCTCGTCGTCGCCGAACTCGTCGAGCAACGCGAGCAGGTCGGTCGGGTCGGCCTCGGCGCTGGCGGCAAGACACGGCATCGCGATGGCGCGGCTGCGCAGGTCCTCCTCGCCGCCGGTGAGGCCGACGGCATCGGTCGCCGTCGACAGCACGCGCCACGGTGAGCTGGCGATGGCGTCGCCGATCAACAACGTCAGCGCCTCGATGGCGGCCGAGGCGATGCCGCCGGTGGAGGCGCCTTCGGGCGGCACCTTGAGCTTCAGCGGGATCCGCTGCTCGCCATCGCTGTTGCGCAGCAGGAACAGCACGGCATCGAGCGGGGCCGGCAACTTGAGGTAGGTCGAGATCGGTCCGCCGGGCGGCTCGGAGACCTGCAGGAAGCTGAAGGTCTGGTGGCTCTTCACGTTGGTGCCGCTACGTTGCATGTCGACCGCGACGTCGGCGTCGAGCAAGCCATCGGTGAGGTCGACGCCCGAGATCTTGGCGAGGCCGCGCAGCGCCTGCATCTCGAAGCCGTGCAGCGAGGTCCGGATGCGACCCTTCGTCCGCGGGAACAGCTGCAGCAGACCCTCGACCGCGAGCTCGTCGAGCAGCGGGCGGCGTTCGATCTCGTGCTCGTAGTTCTGCCCGGTGACGAGGTCGGTGGCCGAACCGAGGATGCCGGTCAGCAGCGAGCTGTAGGCCAGCCGCCGTTCGAGTTCCACCTGTCCACCGCGCAGCGTTGCCTTGAACGCGAACGGCCGCGGCTCGGTCAGCGCCCGCGTCGTGAAGCGGCGCAGCTCGAGGTCGCTGTCCTCGATCGGCAGGTGGGTCGGCGGCTCGGTCGTCGTGTCGCGGAACGTGAAGTCGAGGCCGAACAGATGCAGGTCGTCGATCGCGATCTCGGGACCGGGCGGCACCGGCTCGGCCGTCGTGGCCGGCTCCGGTGCGGCGGGCGCTGCGGTCGGTTCCGCCGGTTCGGCAGGTCGCTTCAGCAGCAGGCCCGCCACCTGCAGGCCCTCGGCCGACTGCGTGACCGCGATCCGCGGCGAGTCGATGTCGACCCGGCGCAGCAGCACCGCGCCGGAGCGCGGATCGATCGCGCGGGCCTCGGCGTCGACCTCGGCGATCGCGAGCAGGTCGTCGCCGGCGTCGTTCTGCACGACGAAGTCGGTCAGCACGATGGCGGCGCCGAACGGGCGCGACAGGTCGAAGCGGGCGACGTCGCTGCGGTGCAGGTCGAGTTCGGTATGCAGCGCGAAGCCGACCTTCAGGCTCGACTCGGTGCCGGAGATCTTCTCGGCGAGGGCGGGCGAGACGCGCGACAGCGCGGTCGGGTCGATGCCGGCCGCCTCGACGGTCAGGTCGAGCCAGGGCTCGGTCGCGAACG
>JAGQRA010000151.1 GCA_020425885.1 Planctomycetota bacterium
ACCCGAACGACTGGCGCCGCTGCCGATCGATCACGGCGTCGGCGTCGTGCCGACGCGCGGCGGTGCCCGGGCCGCGGCCGCCGCGTTGCGCCGCTTCGTCGACGATCGCCTCGACGGCTATGGCGACCGCAACCATCCCGACGCCGCGACGGCGAGCGGGCTGTCGCCGTACCTGCACTTCGGCCACATAGGCGCGCATCAGGTGTTCGCCGCGATCGCCTTGCGCGAGGACTGGCAGCGGAACCGCATCCGGACCGCGGTCGACGGTCAGAAGGGCTGGTACGGCATGCGCGAGCCGGCCGAGGAGTTCCTCGATCAGCTCGTGACCTGGCGCGAACTCGGCTTCAACGCCAGCTGGCAGCGCGACGATCACGATCGCTTCACGGCGGTGCCCGAGTGGGCGCAGGCCACGCTTGCCGCGCACCGCGACGATCCACGCGAGCAGCTCTACGGCATCGACGACCTTGCCGCCGGCCGCTCCGCCGATCCGCTGTGGAACGCCGCCCAGCGCGAGCTGCGCGAGACCGGCGCGTTGCACAACTACTTGCGCATGCTGTGGGGCAAGCGCGTGCTCGGATGGTCGGCCGACCCGGCCGCCGCGTTCGCGACGCTGGTCGAACTCAACGACCGCTACGCTCTCGACGGCCGCGATCCCAACTCCTACAGCGGCATCGGCTGGGTGTTCGGCAGGTACGACCGGCCGTGGGCGCCCGAGCGCCCGGTCTTCGGTCGGGTCCGCTTCATGAGCTCGGCGAACACGCTGCGCAAGCTGCGGCTGAAGGGCTATCTCGCCCGCTTCGGCGGGTGAGGGTCAGTTCAGGACGGTCTTCAGGCCGTTCGAGTCGGCCAGCGCGCCGGAGTCGATCTCGATCCCCTGAAGATGGAAGCACAGTCCTCGCCAGGCAGGATTGGCCGGAAGCGGAACCGACAAGCTCAGCCCACTGGCCGGAACACCGACCACCGAGAACGTCGGTTGGTCCACGAGCAACATGACACCGGGCAGCGTTGCGGTGGTGCTCCACGCTGGCCGTAGCCCGATGGCGAGCACCCCGAGCGTCGCCGAGCCGGATGGATTCGAGAGCATGACCTGGACCACCGCGCCGAGCGTCGGTGGACCACCCAGCGCGAGCTGCGGCGGGCCGGAGACTCCCGCGCCAGCGCCATAGGCGAAGCTCGACGCCGCGAACAGCGCTGGGCCGACCTGCGCGTAGTCGAGCTGGAACGCGAGGTTGCTCGGTGCGCCGCCGAGCAGACCCTGATGCTCGAGGATCACGCGCTCGATCCCCACGGCCGAGGCGTAGGCGATGAAACCCTCGAGCGCGATCGACGTCGTCCGATGCAGGAAGGGCGAGACCGCGACCTGGCGATTGCTCTCGACGACGGTCATCAGGAAACGATCGTCTGGCCCGTCGTCGAACACCCACGTGCCGAATCCCTCGACCGGCGGGCAGAAGGACAGCTCGATCCGCGGCTGGAAGCTGCCGTACCAGCCGTTCATGAGGGCGCTGGAGTAGAAGACGTTCGGGGTCGAGAAGTAGCTCGAGAGGAAGCAGTTGCCGGCGTCCTTGCGGTAGTTGCCAGCGGCGTCGAGCAGCTTGACGTGCATGTGGCCCGCGCCGATCGGGATGTCGCGAATCGACGCGCCGTTGCCGTACGAATCGAAGTTCTCGATCGCGACTGCGCCGGACAGCGCGGCGCGGAACGCGGTCTCTGTCGTCGTCGAGTAACCAGTGCTGATGAAGAACTGCGCGGGCGCGAGCGACGCGGTCATGAGCACGGCGGCGATGACGGAGGCGACGCGAGGACGGATCTGGCGGATCATGTTGTTGCGGGGTTGAAGTGGGTCACCGGCATGGCAGCACGCTGCGATCGCGTGTGCGCGTTCGAGTTCGAGGCGATCCAGCGCCGGCCGGTCGTGACACGGTTGCCGGCGCAGCGGGTGAGCGCATGCTCAGAACACCGGTGTGACCACCGGGTTGGTGGCCTGCAAGCCGGTGGCGGCGCCCTGACACACCGCTTGCCAGTTGAACCGCAGCCCGAGGAACACGGACCCGA
>JAGQRA010000152.1 GCA_020425885.1 Planctomycetota bacterium
GCCTGTGCCGGCAGATCCGTGTGGCGTGCCGTCTCGCTCTCACCGCAGCAATCCTCATCATCGGAGCGCTCGGGTGATCCGCTGGGAAGTGCAGGCGCACTGGTGGCAATCGAAACGCCGCGCCGATGGCACATACCACCGGGTCGAGATCTCCGGTATCCCCGTCGCGGTGTCGGGCCGGACCGCAGCGTTCGAGCTCGCAGCCCGCTGGCAAGCCGGCCCGGCCACGATCCCCGGCTATCCGAACAACCCGTCGGCGCAGGTCATCGAGGTTCATGTGCTCGAACGCGACGGCCGCCACATTGTTCGCACCCACCGCCCGACCGACCGGCCACTGCACGCCGACACCAGCAGCGACGTGCACGACCAGGCCCGCAGCCTCGCCGACGTGCGCGCCGCTAACCAAGACCTTCTCCAAGGGCCACGATGACCGTCATCGACCTGTTCGCCGGCCCCGGGGGTTGGGACATCGGCGCTCGAGCCGCAGGCATCCACACCATCGGTATCGAGCACGACGCCACAGCCTGCGCTACACGGGCAGCCGCACAACTCGCCACCATCCGCGCCGACCTCTACCACTACCCGCCGCGACCGTGCGAAGGGCTGATCGCTTCGCCGCCATGCCCAGCGTTCTCGACAGCAGGCAAACGAACCGGCCACGACGACATTGAATCGTTGCAGGCGTTGCTCGCCCAACCAACCATCGGCCACACCGACCGGCAGCAATGGTCGGACCCATCATCGGAACTGATCGCCCAGACGGCACGATGGGCACACCTTGCCACTGACTGGGTCGCGCTGGAGCAGGTGCCGCCCGTGTTGCCCATCTGGCGGGCACTGGCCGAAGGGCTGCGCTCAGCCGGGTGGCAGTCAGCATGGGCAGGCGTGCTCAACTCAGCCGACTACGGCGTCCCACAGACCCGCAAGCGAGCGATCCTCATCGCGTCGCGCACCAGAACCGTCCGCTCGCCCGCTCCAACGCACGACGCCGACCCGCACCCGACACTGTTCGGCGAACCACTCAAACCGTGGGTCTCAATGGCCGAGGCGCTCGGTTGGGATGGGAAGGTCGGGTTCCCTGGCCGTAACGATCGGGGCGATTCACCGGACGGGTACCGGGAACGGGACTGGGTTGCCACGGATGGCCCAGCGCAGACCGTTACGGCCAAGGCGCGCTCGTGGGTGAACACGGGGCGAGATTGGAAGAAAGGCGGCACCAGAGACGACGCCCAGAAGGTGCCATGCTCTGCGCCTGCGCCTGCGCCTGCGCTGACAGCGGCATCGGGTGGCCAGTGGGTGTTCACACGGCCAGCGACGACGGTCTGCTGCGACCCACGAGTCCCACCGCCAGGGCACCGCGACAGGGCAGGCGGCGAACGCCAATACGGCGAAGGAACCGTCAAGATCGAACCGTGGGAGGCAGGGGTGTTGCAGTCGTTCCCGGACGACTACCCGTGGCAAGGCACACGCACCGCACAGTTCGCCCAGATCGGCAACGCCGTGCCACCACTACTCGCCCAACGAATCCTTGAATCTCTCTCATCGACCCCTGCCAAGAACGGAAC
>JAGQRA010000153.1 GCA_020425885.1 Planctomycetota bacterium
GGGGTCCATTGCAGCACCTGCGAGATCTCCTCGGTGTGCACGAACCCGGACAGCTTGAGCAGACCGACGAAGAGCGTCCGGAACCGCACGGGCGGCTCGGCCGCGAGGCGCGGGATGAGGGTCGCCGCGACGACCGTCAGGCCGATGAGCAGCACGGGTACGCCGATGATGCGCACGCGCCGGCTCCACCGCTCCCATTTGGCGAGCGCGGATCCCGCCGCCACGCCCAGCCGGATCGAGAGCACGCCCTGCAGGAAGAGCAGGGGCGCCGCGATCTGGGCGAGCCGCACCGATTCCGGGTCGCCCCACGCCCAGGTCGGCGCCCAGGCAATCGGCGCGATGAGCAGGGTCGGTCCGATGAGAGTGAACACCAGCAGGACGATCGCGATGCTGCCCCATCGGATGCGGAACCCCCGCAGCCCGCGCGGGTCCAGCAGCTCCTGGCGCACGATCATGAACGGAACGAGGAAGGCGGCCAGGCTCAGGAACGACCCGGTGTTGACGATGACGCGGCGCACGAACTCGTCGTCCATCCCGTGCAGTTCGCGCGCCCCGAGGGCGATGGCGAGCACCACGACGATCGCGAAGGCGAGCCCGACACCGCTCGCGACGACGTGCCAGAGCGGGCGACGGAACCCGTTGGCGAAGAGCCGGAGCTTCAGTCGGAGTAGCTGTGCAACCACTCCATGCCCTCCACTGCCGAGGCCCCGCCGGCCAGTTCCACGAAGCGATCCTCCAGGCTCCGACCGCGCAGCACCTCGTCGAGGGTGCCGCTGGCCAGGATGCGCCCGTCGACGATGATCGCCACCGAGTCGCAGATGCGCTGGATGAGGTGCATGCTGTGGCTGGACAGCAGCACCGTTCCGCCCGCCGCCGTGAACTTCGTCAGGATGTCGATGACGAGCTGCGCCGAGACCGGGTCGACCGACTCGAACGGCTCGTCGAGCACGAGCAACCGCGGCGAGTGGATCATGGCCGCCGCGATCGCGATCTTCTTGACCATGCCGGCCGAGTAGTCGGAGACCCGCCGGTGCAGCGAATGCTCGAGGCCGAACGCGGTCACCAGGTCGGACGTGCGGCGCAGCGTGGTGTCGCGATCCAGGCCGCGCAATCCGGCGGCGTAGTGCAGGTACTCGGCGCCGGTGAGCCGGTCGAAGAGCCGCAGGTGGTCGGGCAGCACGCCCATCATGCGCTTGGCGACGGATGCGTTGCGCCACACATCGGCGCCGTAGACCTTGACGACGCCCGAGTCGGGCCGCAGCAGGCCGGTCACCATGGACAGCGTCGTGGTCTTGCCCGCGCCGTTCGGTCCGACGAAGCCGTAGATCGACCCGGCGGGCACTTCGAGCGACAGCCCATCGACCGCCGTGAATTTGCCGTAGCGTTTGGTCAAGCCCTGCGTTCGGATGACCGTTTGTGCCTCCATTGTCCTGCCTCCCCAACGGCTAGCGACGGCCAAAACGCTGCACAACGAACCCGACCACACCGACCGCCAGCGCGATCAGACCGACACCTGCCACACCCCAGATTGTCGAGGTACGCACGGTCACGCGGTATTCAGCGCTCTCGGTTGCGCCACCTTCGGGTTGGGCGCGCATCGTAATCATGTAGTCACCGGCCAGTGCCTTGTCTGCCGGATGCAGATTGGCCGTCACTTCGACCTGCTGACCCGGTTCGAGCGTGTCGATCTGATCTGGCGAGAAGGTGACCTGCCAACCCGACGGCTGCGAGGCGGTCAACTGGATCTGATTGGCCGCTGCCGTCCCGCTGTTGGCGAGCACCAGATTCACGGCTGCGTCATGAC
>JAGQRA010000154.1 GCA_020425885.1 Planctomycetota bacterium
ACCGCAGCCTGCTGCGCCTGCCAAGGCGGTGCAGGCGCCGTCAACCACTCGCAAACGGGACATTCACCCTCGCCTTGCCAGTGCCCAGGGCCTTGCCGCTCCTCCAGATGAATAGTCCGGGCTAGCGTCGCCCGGCGAGCAGGAGACAGCCGACGACGTTGGCGCCGACGACCGTGCCGAGCGCCAACCGCACGTTGCCCGTCTTGAACCAGAAGATCGCACCCCAGCACAACAACAGGAAGGCGGTCGCGAACAGGATGAGGTTGGTGTGGTTGCCCCTGGGCTGGATGAAGGCGGTCGGTTGCACCACCGGCTGATTGCTCATGGCCGCATGCACGCCGATGGCAACCCCATGCTCGATGCGCTGCCCGAACTCGCCGACTGCGGCGACCAGCGGTTGCATGTCGACGGCCGGAGCCTGTGGGCGTTGGGCCAGGTCGATCAGGGCACCTCGCAGTTCGCCGAGGAATGACTCGACCTTGTTCATCGCGGCACCGGTCGCGAGTCCGACCGCGTCGGTGGTGTGGTCGAATGAGGCGGGTCGGGGCTCGGGTTCGGCCACGGCGCGTGTGTCGGCCGTCGCGTTCGTGACCTCGGGTTCGGGCTCGGTCACCTCGGGCTCCGTCACGTCGGGTTCGGACACGGCTTCGGCGGTCTCGAACGAGATCGGTCCGTCGGCGGCAAGGGCCGCTGCCGCTTCGGCCTCGACGAGGTCCTCGTCGGCCGAGTAGGGGTCTGCCGCGTCAGCTTGCTCCGACCCAGGCCCGGGCTCATCCGCGATGGCCGTGCTCGGATCGGATGACTCGTCGCCGGCATCGCCCGATTCCGTCCGAGCCTCACCTGCGGTTTCCGAGTCGGCGCCAACGCCAGTCTCACCCTCGGCCTCAACCTCGACGTAGGCGAGGGCGGCGGCAACGTCCGGGTCGACGATCCCGGCATCATCATCCGTTGCCGAGAACGAGTCCGCGGCCACCTCGTCGTGGTTGACGTCCGGTGCATCCTCGGCGGGCAGTTCCTCCGCTTCGTCCGGTGCGTCCACGACCTCGGCGGTTTCCGCGTCGGTTGCGACTTGCTCGGTTTCGTCACCTTCGAGAGCTGTGCCTTCACCCTCGGCCTCAACCTCGACGTAGGCGAGGGCGGCGGCAACGTCCGGATCGACGATCCCGGCATCATCATCCGTTGCCGAGAACGAGTCCGTATCCGCCTCGTCATGCTCGGCGCTCGGAGCATCTTCGGCGGGCAGTTCCTCCGCTTCGTCCGGCGCGGCATCGACGACCTCGGCGGGCTCCTCGTGTTCGAGCACTGGCTCCGCGTCGGTTGCCGGCGGTTCGGTCGCATCAGCCATGCCCAGGTCCGACTCGGCACGCGACGGGTCGCCGTTCTCGATCTCGGCTTCGGGAGTCGGTTCGCTCATGTCATCCTCCGAACTGGGCATTGCCATCGATCCGTGATCGAGCGCCAGGCCGATGTTCTCGCCGGCTGTTGCCCCGTCCACCGCGTCGCCCTCGCCTTCATCCGCGTGCGCCAGGTGCTCCTCTCCGGTCCAGGTGTCGAGCTGGGTGGTCAGATCGGCGTAGTCGAAGAAACCGTCTTCGTCGTCCGCAGGGACTGCCTCAGCGGTGGGCTCGGCCGCGAACTCGAGGGCATCGAGGCGCGCCTCTTCGCGGGCCATCTCGATGCACGCCTCGACCTCGCGTTCGATGTCGCCGGCCGCGTCCAGCAGGGCCTCGGAGGCCTGCACTTCGTCGATGTTCGCGTTCGCCGAGTCGGCCGTCACCTCGGGCAGCGGTGTCGAGTCGATTCCATGGTCTGCAACTTCGCCGCGGGCGCCGACTGCGGGTGCCGGTTCGGACGTCACTGCTTCCGTCTTCACGTCTGCGCCCAGTGCACGCAGCATCAGCATTGCGCGCCCGAGCACCGAACGTACTCGCAGGGCGCTGAACACGACCTCGGTCTTGCCGATCGCGCCGAGCCTCTCCGCCAGCGCCAGTCGAAGCTCGCGGTTCGTCACGGCGAAGACGGGGTTGCCGTACCGTTCCTCACTCGGCAGCGAACCGACCTGATCGAGCCACCCCTCGGCGAGCCAATGCAACACCTCGCCGGCCGGAACCTCGAGCTGGGCGAGGTCCGAGCGGGTCAACAGATGCTGGCTCAGTGCTGGTGCGGCTTGGCTCATTGCAGATGGCGTGGAGCCGCTCCGATCCTGCCTCGTTGTTCGGCATCGGGGACCTTCCTGGTGAAGGCGGCGACGCGCGGGCTTCGAGACGCCGTTGCCAGCGAGCGATCGTCGCGCTCAGCGGATTCCGTTCGGGAAGCGCATGCGCGCCTGCTTGGTGCGAACCAGCTTGACCTCGCGCGTCGACGGGCCCGTCCGCAGCAGGTGGAACGCCTCGGCATTGACCATGCTGTAGTCGCCGTTGTCGTAGTAGAGCTCGAGGCGGATGCCCTCGGTGACGTCTTCGAGCAACCGGATCTCGACGACACTCTGGGCACTGACGGCGGCCGTCTTGCCGTGTGCCGTCGTGTACTGCAGTTCCGAGATCACCAGGATCTGTGACAGGTCGGCCAGCGCCGGATCGCCGGAACCCTGGCCTTGCGGGGCCTGGGGGACCATGGCGAGGGCTGTGACGACAGGAATGGCGAGCAGGAACTTCCAGTGCTTCATGATCGAGTCTCCGAATGACGAAGGCCGGCTTCTCTGGCCGGGGGCTGTGGACTATGACGCCACACCTCGCGGTTTCCTGCCAGTGATCTCTGTTCTTCCGCAGCTCCTCTGCCTCTGTCTGCTGTGCGCATTCGGACCGGCGCTGACCTCGCAGCAGGACAGGCAGACCGAGATCCTGGTGGGCAGCGGTGAAGTGGACGCGGAGATTCTCGAGAACGTCCGCAGCCTCGTCGATTCGGGCGCGGCCGAGTTGGCGCCGGTGTTCCCCGGCCTCGATCCGAAACCGTTTGCGGTGTTCGTGCATGGCGAGGCCGAACTGATGCCGGAGTCGCTCGTCGCGCTGCGGCATCCCGGAGCGCCGGGGTTCGCTCTGCTGGGACAACATCAGATCCACCTCGTCATCAGCGACATGAGGCGTTCGGGAGCGTCGCTGTCGAGCGTCGTCAAGCACGAGCTGGTGCACGAGCTGCTGGACCAGTTCACAGCGCCGCGGCGCGGCAGGATCCCGCGGTGGTTCCACGAGGGCCTGGCGCAGGACCTGGCAGGGGACACTTACCTCGGCGCGCGCGAGGAGGACCTCGTCTGGCGGGTCGGTCTGCGGCGACTGCTCGCCTTCGCGGATCTCGAGCGGGGCTTCCCACGCGACGAGGACAAGCTGCGTGTCGCCTACGCCCAGAGCTACTCGTACGTGTCCTGGCTCGTGCGTGAGTTCGGCCTGGCGGCGGTGGTCGAGATCGCCGCGCACACCGATCAGGACACGTCACTCGACCAGGCCCTGGTGCAGCAAACCGGAAGGTCGACGATCGAACTGTACGACGCCTGGACCCTGTACCTGCAGTACGGCTCGGGGGCCTGGTGGCGAGTGCTGCTGGGTCAATGCTTCAACCTGCTGCTGGTGCTCGCCATTCCGGTGCTGATCGTGGCCTGGCTGCGACGGCGGGCGCGTGGCAGGTTGATCGCTCGGCGCATGGCGCAACGCGAGGCGATGTTCCCACATGAGTTCGAGCTGGAACGAAGGGACGAGGAACAGCCGGGCGTGGAAAGGTGTGACGTCGATGGCGAGAAGCCTGGACGCGATGAGGATCCCGGCGGATAACTGGCCCCGTGCGACTCAACTGGTCTCGGTCGGTCTCCGCGCTCGCCATCTGTGCCTTCGCCAACGGCTGCGTTTCCCATGTCCATACGGTTGGTCTCGGTGCCGCCGGCACCGAGACCAGGGTGGAACGGCAGTACTACTGGCTGTTCGGCTTCGTCGATGTCAACGAGGTCGACGCGCAACGGATGGCGGGCAACCTGACGTCCTACACGATCGAGACCGGATACGGCCTCACCGACTTCCTGCTGACGCCGCTGCTGCTGCCGTTGCTGGCGACGTCGCGAACGGTCACCGTTCGCACCTGAGGTCCCGATGACGATCGCCATCGAGTTTCACGGTGCCGCACGCCATGTCACGGGTACCAAGCACCTGATCGATGTCGGCGGCACGAGGATCCTGCTCGACTGCGGCATGGTGCAGGGGCCGCGCAAGGTCTCCGAGCAGCAGAACCGGAACCTGCCGTTCGCCGCTACGGCGATCGACGCCGTGGTGCTGTCGCACGCTCACATCGACCACTGCGGCTCGCTGCCGAAGCTGGTCAAGGACGGCTACGACGGACCGATCTGGTGCACCGATGCGACGGCCGACATGTTGCGCATGATGCTGCTGGACTCGGCGCACATCCAAGCGCAGGACGCCCGGCACCTGAGGAAGCGCGGCCACGACTACGAGCCGGTCTACACCGCCGATGATGTCGAGAAGACGCTGAAGCTGGTGCGGTCGAAGCCGTACTACGAGCAGTTCGAGATCGACAGGAAGGTGCGCGTCGAGTTCCTCGATGCCGGCCACATCCTCGGCGCCGCGATCGTCGTCCTCGACGTCGACGACGGCCAGAAGCAGCGCCGCATCGTCTTCACCGGTGATCACGGCAGGAAGCATCTGCCCATCCTCCGCGATCCGGATCGCATTCCGGAGTGCGATGCCCTGATCACCGAGTCGACCTACGGCGACCGCCTGCACGGCAAGCGTCCGGACATGATGGCCGAGCTGGGCCGGATCGTCGAAGAGGAGGCCCGCGATGGCGGTCGCATCGTCGTGCCGGCGTTCTCCGTCGGCAGGACGCAGTCGGTGGTGATGTTTCTCGGTCAGCTGATCAAGGAGCGGCAGCTCCTGCCGATGCCGATCTACGTCGACTCGCCGATGAGCACGCAGGCGACGAAGATCATGGCGCGCCATCCCGACCTGTTCGACGAGGAGACGCGGCAGCTGTTGCGCGCCGGGCACAATCCGTTCTTCTTCGACGGCGTGCGCTACGTCGCCGATGTCGAGGAGAGCAAGGCGCTCAACGGCATGCGCTACGGCGTGATCGTCTCGGCATCCGGCATGTGCGAGTCAGGGCGCGTGCTACATCACCTGCGGAACACCGTCGGTCGCCACGAGGATTGCGTGCTGCTCGTCGGCTATCAGGCTCACGGTACCCTCGGCAGCAAGCTGCGTGACGGCATGGACTCGGTGCGGATCTACGGCGAGGATCATCGCGTGCGCTGCAAGGTCCGCACCATGGGTGGCTTCTCGGCGCACGCCGATCACCAGGAGCTGATCGCCGCCAGCCGCCATCTGGCCGGACGCTGCAAGCAGGTCTTCGTCGTGCATGGCGAGGACGAGCCGGCGGAGGCGTACGCCGATCGGTTGCGCGACGCCGGGTTCGGCGAAGTCGCCGTGCCGAGCAAGGGCAATCGCATCGAGGTGCGATGACGCGGATCCCCTTCGTCAAGATGGAGGGGGCCGGCAACGACTACGTCTACGTCGACGCGATCGGTTGTGACTTTCCGATCGAGGTCGGACCGGAGTGCGCGCGGCGGTGGTCGGACCGCCATTTCGGCATCGGTGCCGATGGCCTGATCGTGTTGGCACGCGGTGATGCGGCGCCGGTGCGGATGCTGATGTGGAACGCCGATGGTTCGCGGGCCGCGATGTGCGGCAACGGTCTGCGCTGCCTGGCGGCGCTGGCCTTCGCCAACGGCCACGTGCAGGAGCGGGCATTCTCGGTCGAAACGGATTCCGGGCCGCGCCCGGTCACGCTGCTCGATGGCGACCGGGTAAGGACCGGCATGGGAGCGGTCAGCTGCGGCGACGAGGTCGAGCTG
Organism: Planctomycetota bacterium; assembly: GCA_020425885.1. Next base: position 5,849 of record JAGQRA010000154.1, read on the forward strand.
GCCCTGCCCGGCCGGCTCGTGCGCTACCGGCCCGGGGATGCGGGCAATCCGCACGCGGTGATCTTCGTCGACGATGTCGATCGGGCCGAGGTGGCCGCCATCGGCGCGGCGATGCAATCGGCGCCGGTGTTCAGGGACGGCGTCAACGTCGAGTTCGTCGCCGTCGCCGGACCGTCGAGGCTGCGGCAGCGGACCTTCGAGCGCGGCAGCGGCGAGACGATGGCCTGCGGCACCGGTGCCGCCGTGGCCGCGCTCGCGGCCCGCGTCTCGGATCGCGTCGTCGGCGACGCGATCGACGTCGAGCTGCGCGGTGGTGTGCTGCGCATCGTGCTCGGCGGAACCGGCCTTGCCATCGAGGGGCCTGTCCGTACCGTCTTTCGCGGTGACATCGAGCTGCCGGAGTAGTCCACCTGTTCGATCACCGGCACTCCCGCCCGAGGTGAACGCATGCAACATCTGGTTTGGATCATCCCCGTCGGCATCGTCGTCCTGCTCGTGCTGTGGGCCATCGCGACCTACAACGGCCTCGTCGCCCGCCGCAACGAGACCAAGAACTCGTGGAGCCAGATCGATGTCCAGCTCAAGCGACGCTACGACCTGATCCCCAACCTGGTCGAGACGGCGAAGGGTTTCATGAAGCACGAACGGGAGACGCTCGAGGCCGTCGTCAAGGCGCGCCAGGTCTGCGTCGACCTCAAGAACGCCGGCAACATCGGCGAGCTGATGAAGGCCGAAGGCGCGCTGACGCGATCACTCGGCGGTCTGTTCGCGGTCGCCGAGAACTACCCGGATCTGAAGGCCAACCAGAACATGCTGCAGGTGCAGGAGGAGCTGACCTCGACCGAGAACAAGATCGGTTTCGCGCGCCAGGCCTACAACGACGCGGTCATGCGGCTCAACAACGCGATCGAACAGTTCCCGGCCTCGGTGATCGCCGGTATGGGCGGCTTCAAGCAGGCGGAGTTCTTCGAAGTCGAAGTGGCCGAAGAGCGCAACAACGTCAAGGTCTCCTTCTGAGCCCCCGGACGCCGTAACGCGGCACAGCGTCGACGAAGAACCAGGACCATCCAGAGCCGCTGCGGCGTTTCTATGCGAGGTACGCAGCTTTGAGCAACGCGAGGTCAGCGGTGGACCAGGTGGTCCTGTTGTCAGGAGCGACCGGCGCGCTCGGCAGCGCGTTCGCGCGACATGCCCTGGCGTGCGGCGCGCGCCTGGCCGCGACCGTGCGCCGCGAATGGCAGGTCGAGCAGGTCCGGGCGGCGCTCGGCAGCGAGCGCGTGCTGGTCGGCGTGGTCGAAGCCCAGGATGGCGAGGCCGCTGCCGGCTTCGTCAAAGGCGCCAATGACGCCCTCGGTCCGATCACGGCGTTGGTCTGCACGGCCGGGTTGTTCGGCACCCACCAGGTCGGATCGGACCCGGCCGGCGAGCTGCTGCGGCTGGTCCAGGCCAACCTGCTGGCCGGGGCTAACCTGGCGCGCGCGGTGTTGCCGGGCATGCGGCGGCGCCGGCGCGGCACGCTGACCTTCGTCGGCAGCAGCGCGGTCGGTCGCGATCTGCCGTTGTCGGCGAACTATCTGGCCAGCAAGGCGGCGTTGCACGAGTTCGTCCGCGCCCTGGCGTTGTCACTCGATGGCAGCGGTGTGCGTGCCGCCGCGATTCTCCCCGACACGTTCGACACCGAAGCCAATCGCGAGGCCATGCCCGCTGCTGATCGGACCGGCTGGGTGTCGATCGAGCAGGGCGTTCTCGCTCTCGCGGACCATGCCTTCGGTCCCGGTAGCGAAGGGGGCCCCCTGTTTCCCGTTCTCGGCAACAGGTAGATAGGGGGTCATGGACCACCGACGTACGGGTTGGGCTGCAGTCGTCCTGAGCGTCGCGATCGGCGCCATGAGCGCTCAGCAGCCGATCGCGGAGCAGGACCCGAAGAAGCTCATGGCGGCGGTCGCGAAGTGGCTCGACTCGCAGCATGACTCGGAGGAGCTGCTCGACGCCACGGTCGAAGCGGTCCTGGCGGAGCAGACGATCGGGTTGGCCCATTTGGGCAGCCTGCTCACGATGGGCACGGCGGAGCCCGATGCGCCCCGAACCAAGGGTACGAAGCAGCTCGCGACCCGGGTCGCGCTCGCGTTCCTGCAGCGCGAGAGTTCGAGTTCGGTAGTCTATGCCGGCCAGTACGACCCGCTGGCGCCGTTGCAGCCGTTCGTCGGCGAGCTCTTCTTCAGCTGGTTGATCGATACGCCGTCCTGGTTTCCCGATACGCACCGGATCACCCTGGTCCCGGCCCTGCGGGATCTGCAGCCGAAGCTGCCGGGACGGACCCGGCTCGAGGGCGTGCTGGCGCTCGTCGCCAACAAGGACATCGAGCCCGAGGATCTGCGCTCCGCGCTGGAGTGCATGCTCTGGCAATGGGGCAAGAAGGAGTTCGTCAAGCCTCGGATCGACGAGCTCATCGGCCGCAGCACCGAGGGCGAGACCGAGGAGCGGGCCTTGGCCCTGCTCGAGCTGGCCGACCTCTACTACGCATTGCGCGAGTACAAGCTGTCGGCTGCGACGCATCGGTCGCTGCAGTCGCTGGCGGCGAGCACGGGTTTCGAGCTGAAGCCCGTCGATTGGTACTCGGCGGCGTGCGTGCATGCCCTGACCGGCCAGATCGAGCTGGGCATCGAAGCGTTGGCCAGGTGCGCCGAGCTGCAGGCTTCGGCCGATGTCGACAGCTCGCACAAGGTCGAGGCCGAAGTGTTCGACAAGGACCCCGA
>JAGQRA010000155.1 GCA_020425885.1 Planctomycetota bacterium
ACCACAAGTTCGATCCGATCAGCCAGCGCGAGTTCTATCAGCTGTTCGCGTTCTTCAACAACCTCGACGGCGCGCCGTTGGACGGCAACAAGAAGGACCCGGCACCGGTGCTGAAGGTAGAGACCGCCGAACAGACCGCCGAGCTCGAGCAGCTCGCGGCGGAGCAGGCGCGGGTCGAGGCCCGCTTCGCCGACGAGCTGGCGGCATTCGCGTACGAGGAGCCGGCAACGGCCGCGGCTCCGTCGCAGGCGGCGGCGCCGGCGCGGCGCGAGATCGTCTGGATCGACGATGCGCTGCCGGCCGGGGCCGCGCCCGACGCGCCGACCTTCGATTGGGCCGAGGCGCCATCCCCGGTGCAACGCGGCCGGCGCGCGATCCGGCGGCAGGTCAACGGCGTCGATCAGCAGTTCTTCCGGCGCGCCGATCAGAAGCTGCGGATCGCCAACGGCGACGTCCTCGTGCTGTGGGTCTACGTCGACCCCGACGCCCCACCCGACGAGCTGCTCGTGCAATGGAACAGCGACGGCGGCGACGGCTGGCACCACGGTGCCTATTGGGGCAAGGGCGCGATCGACTACGGCAAGGCAGGTACGACGCAGCGGACGCGGATCGGCGACGTGCCGCGCGCCGGCGAGTGGGTGCGGCTCGAGGTGCCGGTGGCGCGCGTCGGTCTGCGAGCGGGCATGGCCGTGCACGGCATCGCGCTGACGCAGTCGGCCGGCACCTCGTACTGGGATGCGATCGGCATCGAGACCAGCTGTGAGCAATGCGCCGAGGATTACGTCTGGATCGACGACGAGACGCCGGCCGGCAGCAAGCTCGAAGGCAACGGACCGATCTGGCAGTGGCAGCCGCTGCAAGACGACGTCGAGCCGGAGCCGCACCGCGGTTCGCGACTGCTGCGGCGCACCGGCAAGGGCCTCAACCAGGACTTCTTCACCGGCGCGACGGTGCCGCTGCGTGTGCAGGACGGCGATGTCCTGTTCGCCCATGCCTGGCTCGACCCGAAGGACCCGCCGCGTTCGATCCAGCTGCAGTTCCACAGCTCGGGCAGCTGGAATCACCGCGCCCGCTGGGGTGCGCCGGCACACGGTGCCGGCCAGCAGGGCGGCGGTGACTTCGTCGCCGGTGTGTTGCCGGAGACCGGGGGCTGGGTGCGGCTCGAGGTCGCCATCGCCGACGTCGGCCTGCGCCCGGGTGATCCGATCGACGGCCAGGCGTTCACCAAGGTCGACGGCACGGTGTGCTGGGACCACGCCGGCGTGCGGACTCACGGCCCGCCCGACGAGACCCATCGTCACTCGCTGCTGGCCTGGGAGCCGATCGGCCGCGACAGCGCCGATGTGCCGGCCGAGGTGCGGGCGGCGATCGCGGTGCCTACCGCGCAACGAGATCCCGGCCAACAGCAGACGATTCGCGCCTGGTGGCTGCGGCACGTCTGGGCCGGCGCCGGGACCGAGTTCGCGCCGCTGCGCGCGAAGCTGGACGAGATCGCGCAGCGACGCATCGCCATCGAGCAGGCGACGCCGACGACGCTCGTCATGAAGGAGCGAAAGGAGCCGCGCGACGCCTTCGTGCTGCTCCGCGGTCAGTACGATCAGAAGGGCGAGAAGGTCGACCGCGCGACCCCCGCGGCGCTGCCGGCCATGGACCCCGCCTGGCCGCGCGATCGACTCGGTCTGGCCCGCTGGCTCGTCGACCCGGGCCAACCGCTGACCGCGCGCGTCACCGTCAATCGCTTCTGGCAGCAGCTGTTCGGCAGCGGCCTCGTCAGGACCAGCGAGGACTTCGGCAATCAGGGTGAGCGACCGAGTCACCCGCAGCTGCTCGACTATCTCGCCACCCGCTTCCAGAAGACCGACTGGAACGTCAAGCAGCTGATGCGCTTCCTCGTGCTGTCGTCGACCTACCGCCAGGCTTCGACGGTGACCGCCGACATGCTCGCCGTCGACCCGGACAACCGTTGGCTGGCGCGCGGCCCGCGCTTCCGGCTCGACGCCGAGACGCTGCGCGATCAGGCGCTGGCGCTCGCCGGCCTGCTGGTGCGCACGGTCGGCGGGCCGGCGGTCAAGCCACCGCAGCCGGCAGGCCTGTGGCGGGCCGTCGGCTACTCCAGTTCGAACACCGCCCGCTTCGAGGCCGACGTGGAGCCCGACAAGATCCATCGCCGCAGCCTCTACACGTTCTGGAAGCGCACCGCGCCGCCGCCGCAGATGACGACGTTCGACGCGCCGAGTCGCGAGGAATGTCGCGTGCGCCGCGAGCGGACCAACACGCCGTTGCAGGCGCTGCTGCTGCTGAACGACCCGCAGTACGTCGAGGCCGCGCGCGGCTTCGCCACCAGGATCCTCGAACGACCCGGTGACGACGCGGCGCGCATCGGCTGGGCGCTCGAATGCGCGACCTGTCAACAACCCGTCGCCGCCGATGTCGACGAGGTGCGGGCGCTGCTGACCCAGCAACGCGCCGCGTTCGCCGCCGATGTCGCGGCGGCGCTGCAGCTGACGGGTGCCGGTGACGGCGCCGGCGAATCGCGCCCCTCGGACGCGGCGACCGTCGAGCTCGCCGCCTGGACCGTGATCGCCAATCTGATCCTCAACCTCGACGCGGTCTTGACCAAGGGCTGAAGTGATGCAACCGAGCCAGGACCGAATCCAACACATCACCCGCCGCCATTTCTTCGGCGATACCGGCCTCGGCCTAGGCGGCGCCGCGCTGGCGTCGTTGCTCGGCGAACGCGAGCGGCCGGCGCTGACCGAACCGGACGGCCTGCCCGACCTGCCGCACTTCGCGCCGAAGGCCAAACGCGCGATCTGGCTGTTCATGGCCGGGGCGCCGTCGCAGCTCGACACCTTCGACTACAAGCCGAAGCTCGACGCGCTGTTCGACCAGGACCTGCCCGACTCGATCCGCAACGGGCAACGCCTGACGACGATGACGTCGGGGCAGAAGCGCTTCCCGATCGCGCCGTCGATCTACGCCTTCGAACGCCACGACAACGGCGGCGACGGCGCCTGGGTCTCCGAGCTGTTGCCGTACACCGCGCAGATGACGAAGGACATCGCGATCGTGCGCTCGGTCTACACCGAGGCGATCAACCACGACCCGGCGATCACGTTCATCACCACCGGCCGCGAGCTGCCGGGCCGCCCGAGCCTCGGCTCCTGGCTCAGCTACGGCCTCGGCCGCGAGAACCGCGACCTGCCCGCCTTCGTCGTGATGACGCCATCGTGGACCGGACGCCAGGATGCCCAGGCGCTCTACAACCGGCTCTGGGGCGCCGGGATGTTGGCGAGCAAGCACGCCGGCGTGGCGCTGCGCTCGCAGGGCGATCCGGTGCTGTTCATCAAGAACCCCGACGGCGTCGATGCGGCCTCGCGCCGGCGCATGCTCGACTCACTCGGGCGCATGAACGCGCGCCACTTCGAGCGCGTCGGCGACCCCGAGACCATGAACCGCATCGCCCAGTACGAGCTCGCGTTCCGCATGCAGACGTCGGTGCCCGAGCTGGTCGATCTCGGCGACGAACCGGCGAGCACGGCGCGCATGTACGGACCCGATGCGCAGAAGCCCGGCACCTTCGCCGCGTCGTGCGTGCTGGCCCGGCGCCTGATCGAGCGCGGCGTCCGCTTCGTGCAGCTGTTCCACCGCGGCTGGGATCAGCACGGCAACCTCACCGGCGACCTGCCCAAGCAATGCCGCGACATCGACCAGGCGGCATGGGCGCTGGTGCAGGACCTGAAGCAACGCGGCCTGCTCGACGAGACGCTGGTGATCTGGGGCGGCGAGTTCGGTCGCACCGTCTACTGCCAGGGTGTGTTGAGCCGGCAGAACTACGGCCGTGACCACCATCCGCGCTGCTTCTCGATGTGGCTGGCCGGCGGCGGCATCCGCGGCGGGCAGGTCTACGGCACGACCGACGACTTCAGCTACAACATCGTCGACCGGCCGGTGCACGTGCGCGACCTCAACGCCACGATCCTGCACTGCCTCGGCATCGACCACAAGCGGCTGTCGGTGCCGCACCAGGGACTCGACGTGCGCTTGACCGGCGTCGAACCGGCGCGCGTGGTGCGGGAGCTGCTGGTGTGAACGCGAAGACCGTGTCGGCCAGGGTCGCCGCGGCGCTGGTCTACGCGAATCCGATCGCGTTCGTGCCGGCGTTCGCGCTGCGCCCCGCGCGCGATGTCAGCATCGCGCCGAACTTCGTCGTGCTGGGTCTGCTCGGCGGCCTCGTCGCCGCGATCACGACCCTCGTCATCCGCGCCCGGAGCAAGCACTGGTCGCGGCTCTGGGCCGGCGCGATGATCGCCAACCTCGCCGTGGTCGTCATCGCGCTCGGTGCGATCGACTTCACGGGTCTGAGCGGCGGCGGTCACTGATCGCATGGCGCGGTCGATGCGGTGAGTCGCACGGAGACGTAAGAACTCCGCAACTCGACGCCGCGCCGGCGCATCGACGCGGTCATGGCTGCTCACGGGCGCCGGATTCCGATACCCTGCGAGGCCCGTCACCCCCCGAAAACGCAGCCCCATGACGATGCCCCTCCGCCCCTGCGGCGCTCTCCGGTTCGCGCTGGCCACGGCCACCCTGTTCGTACCTCTGATCGCCACCGCCGGCCTTTCGGCCCAAGCCGCCACCGGCACCCAGAAACGTGCCCTGACCCATGACGACTACGACAGCTGGCCGTCGCTGCGGAGCACGACCTACAGCCACGACGGCAACTGGATGGCCTATGCCATCAACCCGCGCGTCGGCGACGGCGTGCTCTACATCAGGCAGGTCGACGGCGACAAGGTCTACACCTTCGATCGCGGCCAGAGCGTGACGTTCTCGAACGACAACAAGCTCGCGTTCTTCAAGGTCGACAAGTCGTACGCGGATGAGCGGCAGCAGAAGCTCACCAAGCTCTACGAGAAGAAGGAGGAGAAGAAGAGCGAAGGTGCCACCGAGGAGACGGAGCTGCCGCCCGACATCAAGGCGGCCATCGCCGAACGCGGCATGCCCGAGGCCATGGTGCTGCGCATGATCGAGCAGCGCGGCTCGACGATGAACGAGGTGCGCGGCTTCCTCGGCCTGCCCGAGGTCGAGGCGAAGGCCGCCCCAAAGAAGCCGCAGGAGAAGCCGAAGAAGAGCAAGGAAGAGGAGGCCGCGGAGAAGGAGCTGAAGGCCCTGCAGAAGCGAGTCCATGTGCTCGACCTGACCTCGGGTGAGGTCACCTCGATCGAGAACGTGAAGAGCTACCGTCAGCCGCAGGACAGCGACCTGCTCGTGCTGCACTTCGAGAAGCCGGAGCCCGAGAAGAAGAAGGACGAGGACAAGGGCGACGAGGAGAAGTGACCATGCGCTTGGCGGGCCGCGTAGCCATGATCGTCCTGGGCGCCAGCCTGGCGCTGTCGCCCTTCGGCGCGGCCTTCGCGCAGGGCAAGTCCAAGGGCAAGGGTCGGGTCATCCAGATCGAGGCGCTGAAGGTCGAAGGCCGCATCCAGAAGCCGGAGGCGTTCTACATCCTTCAGCGCAGTGAGCTGAACTTCAAAGGCCTCGAGCCGAAGAAGAGCTTCATCCCGCTCATCTTGAAGAGCGTGAACGGCGCCCAGGTCGTGGTGCCCGCCCACCTGAAGAACCGCGTCTACGATCGGGTGCGGATCCTCGATGGCGAGGCGACCTGGCTCGATCCCTGGCAGATGGAGCTGCCCCCCATCGGCGAGCTCGTCACCGTCATGGTGACGACCTCCTCCGGCGCCCAGTCTCTGACGGGGCACTATTTCCCCTACAACCACCTCGAGGGTGGGGTGCTGTTCATGCTCGCCCCGGAGGTCCAGCCCATGAGCCCCCGGACCTTCCACTTCGTGGCGGAAGGCATGAGCTTCCAGCTGTCCACGGCGGTGGGCCCGTGATGCGTCAGCCGACGGTCCGCTCGTAGGCGTTCTTGAGCCGGCGGATCCGCGGGGGGAGCACGGTCTGGGGGCCGCCGCCGAGGGCCGCCAGGGCGGTCTCGAGCTGCTCCCGGCCGTCGA
>JAGQRA010000156.1 GCA_020425885.1 Planctomycetota bacterium
CCTGCGCCACGACGGCGCGCGGCGGAGCCGCCTCGAACCGCATGACCGGATCGAACACCGCGTCCAGGCTGACCGGCGGACCGGGGCTCACGTGGGTGCCGCGCAGCACGTCGTAGGCGACCTGGCGCAGCGACTCGCCGCGGTCGGGGTCCAGGTGGTCGGCGTCGATCGCCAGGGCCATCGGCGAGGGCATCGAGTTGGCGCCGAACATCGTCAGGCCGATCTCGTGCGGAGCCCCGGGCACGTCACAGGCAGGGTCGGCCGCGAGCCGCACCGCCTCGGGCAGCAGTTCGACCAGTGCGAGGTCGTGGCCGTGGGCCTCTTCGTCGTTGTGGGTCGTCAGCACGACGTCCGGCCGGATCTCGCGCAGCAGGCGGACCATGGCGAGCAGCGTTCCTTCTCGCCCCCACTCGGCGAAGGTCTCCTCGGCAGAACGTCGAAAGCCGCCGTCCGGCCGATTGAGGTACCACGCCTCCGCGCCGCTCAGTCGACAACCAGCCTCGGTCTCGAGCGTTCGGATACGTTCGAAGGCATCTCCGGTCTCCGGCCCCAGGCTGTTCTGCCCGCCGCCGCCGCGGGTGGCGAGCAGGACGGAGACGCGGTAGCCGCAGGTGCTGCGCAGCCACACCGCTGGCAGGATGTAGCGATCGTCAGGGTGCGAGGCCACCAACAGCACCATGGCGTCGGCGGCGGCATCGCGCGCCGCCTGGTGCAGCGCGATGATCCCGGCGGGTGAGCGGCCGCAGGTCTCCTGCCACGACTGCGCGACGGCCGACACGGCCAGCGACGCGAACATCGAGATCGCGGCGACGCACTGCATGCGATCAGACGCCGAGCGACAGTCGATTGGCGAGCACCTCGGGCAACCCGGCGTCGCGAATCTTCTGTTGCACGCTCGAGATGTCGTAGTTCACGCGGCGGATACTGGCGATCTCCAGGTCGGTGTCGACGAGGCCGTAGGCTGCGCGAGGGTCCTCGTCACGCGGCTGGCCGACGCTGCCGACGTTCATCAGCACGCGCTCGAAGCCGCGGTACGAGATCTCGGCCTCGGAGTGCGGCACGACGTGGATGTCGCGCGGCTTGTCATCGTGCCGCAGGTAGATCGCCGGCACGTGGGAATGTCCGACGAAGCACAGGCGCGTCTGCTGATGCTCGAGCGACTCCACGGCCTCGACGACACTGATCACGTAGCCGAACTCCTCGGGCATGTGCAGGGTGCCGTGGACCACCGTGAACTCCGGCCGCTTTACGACCAGCTCCAGGCTGCTGAGGAACTCGTAGTCGCTCTGGCGGAGTTGGGGGGCAGTCCAGTGGATGGCCGTGCGCGCAAAGTTGTTGAAGTAGGAGGTGTCGAGCCGGCCGAGAACCGCAGCGTCGTGGTTGCCGAGGCACGTGACACAACCGAGTTCGCGCACGATGTCGATGCACGCCGATGGCTCGGGGCCATAACCGACGATGTCACCAACCTGGACCCAGACATCCACCCTCTCGCGCTGCAGCGCAGCGACCACGGCGCGCAGGGCGTCGGCGTTC
>JAGQRA010000157.1 GCA_020425885.1 Planctomycetota bacterium
GCTGCTCGCCGCGGTCGAGAGGCGGATGCCCGTGCTCGAGGGACCCGAGCTCGAGGTCGTCCGCGACGAGGTCGCCGCTGGTCGGTTCAAGAACGCCCGGGCTCGGCTCGACGACCTGATCGCGGCCGTCGAGAAGCGCAGCTTCGAACGCCCGATCGTCATCGGCGCGGGCACCGCACCCCACGTCGGTCAGGACTTCACCATCGCCGACCTCGGCCTCGACGGCGCGTGGCTGGACGCGGCCGACGGCGAACCGGGCTTCTGGACGACCGTCGCGCCGGTCGACGCCGCGCTGTGGCGCAACGTCGTGAAGTACGCGAGGTTCGACGTCTACGACTCCGAGCAGGGAGGGGCGACGTTGAGCTGGAGCAACGCGCGGGTCTTCTGCGGCGAGCTCACCAAGCACGAACGCGACGCCAACCGCCTGCCTGCCGATCACGTCTACACCTTGCCGACCCTGAGCCAGCTCGAACGGATGCGCCGGAGTGGCGACGCGCCCGCACCCGGGGTCTGGTTGTGGACCGATGACGGTTTCGGCCCGGATCCCGATGCGCCGAGCAATCCGATGCCGTTCGCCTGGCAGAACGGCGATCCGCCTCAGCGCGAACCACGGGCCTCCTCACGACCCTGCCCCGGAACCGTGTTCCGCGTCGTGCTGACGCGGGTTCGATAGCCGCGACGGCCTTCAGTCCGGCCGCGCCTTCAGCGGCCGTGCCGCGCGCAGCCCGACCGTGTTGTAGCCGTGCTTCGCCGGCTGCGCGCTGATGGCGCGGAGGCTCGCGGTCGCCGCAACGTCCTTGTAGCCGCCGCCGCACACGATCATGCCGTCGTCGGGAGCGCCATCGGGTGGCACGCGCAGTCCATCACCCGGCCGCGGCACACCGCCCTGCGAGAAGCGATCGCGGCACCACTCCATGACGTTGCCGTGCATGTCGTGGAAGCCGAACGCGTTGCAATCGAACGAACCGACGGGCGCGAGGCGAACGAACCCATCGCGAAAACCCTCCTCTTCGCCCCACTCCTTGTGGCGCTCGGCGGCACTCCGATCGCGCAGGTTCGCCTTGCCGGCGAGACTCGCCGGATCGTCGCCGGACGACCACAACGTTTGCGCACCGGCCCGACAGGCGAACTTCCATTGCACCTCCGTGGGCAGGAGGAGGCCGTGCCTGCCGAGCACCCTCGTCGCGGCGTGCCAGTCGACCGACTCCGCCGGCATCGTCGCCGTGAGGAGCTCACCGTCCTCGGCAAGTGTCGCGGCGTCGTGCCAGAAGTCTGCACTCGAACCGCCAAGGCGCTCCCATTGCGCACGCGTCAACTCGTGGCGCGCGAGGAAGAACGGATCCACGCGCGCCAGGCGACCGTTCTGATCCGTCCACCGGTGCGCCGGCAGCAGCACGAAGACGATGCCGGTCCGTTCACGAACGACGACCGCGCCATCGTCGCCGCACTCGGGCAGCGGCACATCCGCGGGTTCAGCGAGGCCATCCCAGGCGCTGCGCAGGTGATAGAACTCCCACAGCCCGGTCGCAGGATTGCGCCACAACGGCGCCAGGCCGACCACGTCGGCGTCGTCGAACTCGATGCGGCCCCGCCGGTAGGCGCCATCCGGCCGCGCGAGGTCGGCGCGGACCTCGTCCCAAGTCGGTCGCCTGCTCCGTACGTGCGCCGTGGCCGCGGCCACCCCGCTCGCCCACCGCAGTCGCCTGGCCACGGCGACGCGTTCGGCGGCGAGCTCGTCGAGCGCCCCGAGCAGCCGGGCCAGCTCCGTGCGCAGCAGCAAGGGCGCGCCCGACTCGTTCGACGGCTCGATCGCCGCCGCGTCGAGCCGTGCGCGCATCGACTCGAACTCGTCTCGCCGCGCCAGCAGCATCGCGGTGTCGTCGAGCCACTGCCGCATCGGCTCGACGTTGGCCGGCAGTTCGTCGGAGAAGTCCGCCGCCCGGGCCCGGTCCTGCAGCCGCCGCAAGACGATCCCCGCGCTCAACTGATCGAAGTCCCGCACCATGCGCTCGAGCTCTAGCGCCTGAAGGCCGGTGAAGATGGCGGCGACGAGCACGACGATGGCGATCGACCCGGATGCGATCAGCGGTCTGCGATGTCGTCGCGCGAACTTCGCGATCCGGTAGCGCCGGGTCGGCGGTCCGGCGTGCACGGGCTCGTGCGCGAGATGGCGCCGCAGATCGGCGGCGAGGTCGAGCGCCGTCGGGTAGCGGAGCTCGCGATCCTTCGCGATCGCCTGCATGACCACCCAGTCGAGGTCGGTGCGGAGCGCCCGCAGCAGCGCCGGCGGCGACACACGACATTCCGCGGCGATCGCGGCATGGGCTCCGGCGTCGCGAAGGAGTCGCGCACTCGGACGCTCCGCCTCACTGTCGCGGAGGATACCCGGCAGGCCGGCCGAACCCTTCGCCATGAGCACCTCGACAGGTAGCGGCAGCGAGCCCGTCAGCAATTCGTAGAGCATGACGCCGATCGCATGCACGTCGGCGCGGATGTCGACGTCGTCGTTGCTGCCGAGCTGTTCGGGGGCCATGTATGCCGGCGTGCCCGCGCCACCGAGACCGACCTGCGTGCGAAAGGTCGCCCGCGGCAGATCATCGGTCGTCGGCTTCGCGAGTCCGAAGTCGACGACCTTGATGGCGAGCCTGCCACCCTTCTCGGCGACGAGCACGTTGTCGGGCTTGAGGTCGCGGTGCACCACACCTTTCTGGTGGGCATGCTGGATCGCCTCGCACAACCGCTGCACGAGACGAAGGCGGCGATCGAGGGGCAGCCGCGTCTGCCGACAGAACTCGGTGATCGGCGTTCCCGACACCAGCTCCATGACGAGGAAAGGCTGCCCGTTCTCGGTCGCACCGCACTCGTGCACCTTGGCGATGCCGTCGTGCTGCATCATGGCCAGCGCCTGCCGCTCGCGATGGAAGCGTTCGATCAGCTCCTCGCTGCCGAAGCCGGGCTTGACGAGCTTGATCGCCACCGATCGTTCGATCGGCTCGGTCTGTCTCGCTTCGTAGACGGTGCCCATGGTGCCCTCACCGAGCACGCGCACGATCTCGTAGTTGCCGATGCGATCCGGATGGATCCGGAACGCCGAGCGATCGCGTTCCCGTTCGACGACACCCTGCATGCGGGCCAGGAAGCCCCCGTCGTCGTCCGCGTCGAACATGCCGAGCACTTCTTCGACGAGGTCGGGCTCGTCGCCGGCCTGCGCCGCGAGGAACTCGCGCCGGCGTCCGGGCGGCATCGACCACGCCGCGTCGAACA
>JAGQRA010000158.1 GCA_020425885.1 Planctomycetota bacterium
CCTGCGCGATCACGGACGTCAGCATCCGCGTCGAGGGCTCGGGAAGTGACCAAGAAGATGTTGTGACCTACTGCGGCATCTCGTCGTACGGAGGTCCCGCCAGCGGCAATTCCCTCGTGCCGTTCCAGGAGTTCCCCCCGCCGACGGGTTCGGCCTGCGCCAACGCCGCCGGGGGCTCCACCGACAACGGCTCGTCACAGTGGGACGGTATCGTCGGCCGCCTGCGCAATTCTCAGGCGAACCCGACGACAGAAGTCCCTGGCCCGTCCGGAGGCCTGATGCCTCAGAGCAACGCAACGACTGACTTCCACGCGATCGTCGGCGGCTCGGATCAGGATGGCCTGTTCGGCATCGAGGAGATCGACGCCGACAACTTCGTGGTCGTCGGTTCGACGGCCAAACCGGCGCTGAACTACAGCGGCAATGGCCTGCACAGCTTCCCGTTCACGACACAATGCGTCCCGCTGCCGACGGTAGTCTCGTACGCCCTCGGTGTCGTGCTATGGTTCGATGCGAGCCAGACACCGACCTCCAACCTCATCCTGCGCGGTTCGGCGCCGATGGGGACGCTGCCTGTGACTAATGGTCACCACACGATGGCGCGCGACGTCGTGGTGCAGAGGGAATGGGACACGGGGACGACGCTGCTCCACATTGTCGGCTCCACCGATAGCCCCGCGTTATCGACATCCTGGCCGATCGCGGGCGCGTTTGCCGGGATCGAGGATGGCTTCATCCTCAGCGCACTGATCAACCAGACGGCCGGAACGCTGGCCCCGTTCTCCGGCACCTACGTCGGCGGCGGAGCACGAGAGAGTCTCACCGGAATCCGATCCTGGAACGAGTACCCCGACCACTTCGTCGTCGCCGGCAGCTACGAACTGCAAACGGGCAATCGAGAGATCCAGCTCCTCAGCTACTACCAAGCACCATTCGTCGGGTCCGGCGCGCTGGGCTCGGGCCTGTTCGGCGGTAGCGGCGACGACCGACCGGCGGTGATGGGAGCCTGGAATGCGACGCCGCTTGCGAAGTTCGAAACTTGGGGTCTCGCCGATCCGGCGGGTGGCGGCATCGCAGTCGATTCGCGCGCCCGGGTCAACGTCGTCGGCGCTACCGATGGACTGGGCTACCCGGTGACGAGCAATCCGCCCGGGCGGTCCGGCGTCGGTGTGTTGTCCGATGCCGTGCGAACCGTGGCGGACCTGGTACCGACGGCACCCGCAGTGGGCAGGACCGACGGCACCGGCATTCTGCCTCCGGCCGGTGTCGGTCCGTACCCGCCGGCCGCACCGCTGACCGGAGGCACGAGCCCCGAGTGCGCGCTCGAGCCGTTCGGCGACCGCATCGGCGCCCCGTCGCAGTTCCTGCGCCGGATGCTGATCGAGCTCGAACTGCTCCCTGGCGGAGCAGCGGACGTGCTCGTCATGCGAACACCGAGTAGCGCGGGCACGTTGGCAACCGCCCTGCAGCTCGGATTCCCGGGCTACTGGCCAGGAGGCGGAGCGACCCCATTCACACCGTACGTTCAGCTCCCGGATGGGCTCATGGTCTGGACCGTGCAGAGTCCTGTCTTCGTCTGGAACCCTGGCAATGGCGGCAAGGCCCATCGCTTCACACTCGGGGTGTTGCCGTCTTCAGTCACGCTCACGGTTCAGTTGCATTGCCTGCTCAGCGCTCCGATTCAGGGCGGCCTGGGCCCGCAACCGACCTGCTCCGGGCCGATGACGACCAACGCGGCCAGCCCAGCACTCTGGCTCTACCGCTGAGGAAGGAGAGGAATCGACATGACTACCAGCATCCCATTCGCCCGGACGCGCGCAATCATGCATGCTACGGCAGGGGTCGTTTCGACAGGATTCGCGCACGCCGGCTTCGCCGTCGCGATGTCCCTGCTGGCAACAGGAGCTGTCCAGGGGCAGAGCGCAGTTCGACTATGGGGAGAAGAAGCATACGACACCTCGGCGCGTGACCTGCCGTGCCTCCTGATTGCAGCCGGCCACTTCGACACCGCCTTGCTGCGGGCCGATGGCAGGCTGTTCGGGCAGGGCGGAGGCACAGTTGGTGCCGTACCCGCCATTCCTCCCGGACGGACGGTCGTCGATCTCAAGGTCAGCGCAGGCGGGCGCATCGCCCTGCTCGACGATGGCCAGTTCGCGACAGGTGGAGGCTGGCAACCGCTGAGTCCGCCACCCTTGCCGCCCGGTCTGACTTACGTACAGGTCTCGGTGGGCGGCAGTCATTACCTCGTGCTCAGGTCCGATGGCGTGCTGTTCGCCGCCGGCGGCAATCACTTCGGGCAATGCACCGTGCCGGCGCCGCCGCCCGGTCTCCACTACATCATGGCTGCAGCAGGCGAATACCACAGCGTCGCCATGCTGTCAGACGGCACGCTGCGCGCTTTCGGCGACAACTACTTCGGACAGTGCGTCGTGCCGCCGGCCTTGCCGGCAGGGGTCACGTACACCGCGCTCGAAGCCGGCGTCGACCACACGCTGGCACTGCGCTCGGATGGCCGCATCGATGCCTGGGGCCAGAATGCAGCGGGGCAATGCAGCGTGCCACCGCTACCGCCGGGAACCGTGTACGAACAAATCGCCCCCGGCCAGGACCACAGCGCAGCCTGGCGATCCGACGGCGTCTTCGTCGCCTGGGGCAACAACCAGCCAGGCCTGCTCAACGTGCCGTCGGTCCCTTCGCCGCTCCGCTGCGTCCAACTCGACGCCGGCGATCACCACACCGTCGCGCGCATGTCCGACGGCAGCGTGATCGCGTGGGGCAGCCAAAACGGCTATGAGACACTGGTACCAGGGCTGCCGGCGACCCAGATCGGGCAGCCGCCGATCGTCCACGTCGGGGCCACGACGTGCAAAGATCACAGCATCCTGCTGTTGTCCGACGGCTCGGCCCAGGCGTTCGGCATCAACGGCGCAGGCCAGCTCACGGTGCCGCCGCTGCCGCCGGGGCTGCGTTATTTCGACGTCGAGACCCACTACTACACTACGGCGGCGCTGCGCTCGGACGGGCAACTCCTCGTGTTCGGCAGCAACTCTCAAGGTCAGTGCAACGTACCGCCCCTGCCGCCGGGCGTCCGCTACACCGGCGTCGCGATGTCGTCGTCGCACACCCTGGCGCTGCGGTCCGATGGCCAAGCCGTCAGCTTTGGTTCGCCCGTGGGGAGCATCCCGGCGCTGCCGCCCGGGCTGCGCTACACCCAGGTCGATGCGGCCTACTTGCAGACAATGCTGCTGCGCTCCGACGGCGAGATCCTATGCATCGGCAACCCCACAGGTGGCCAACACAACGTGCCGGCACTACCGCCCGGGCTCGTCTACACCGACCTCGCCTGCTCGCAGTTCATGAACGCTGCATTGCGCTCCGATGGCCGCGTGATCGCCTGGGGCAGCATCGGTGGTTCCTCCTGGCAAACGCCGGCGCCGTTGCCGGCAGGTGTCTACTACGTCGAGGCCGACGGCGGCGTGCACCACACCGTGCTTCGGCGTTCGGACGGCGAGGTCGACATCCTGGGCAATGTCAGCTTCTACCTCACCGGCGTAGTGCCACCACTGGACCCCGGCACCTCCTACGTCCAGGTCAGTGCGAACGCGCGTGGCACGAGCCTGGCCCGCGTAGGCCCGACGAGCACCTACATCGGCTTCGCCACTGGCTGCGCCGGCACCCTGGCGGCAACGAAGCTGATCCCACGCGACACGCCACGCATCGACTCGGTGCTCGAAGTCAACCTGTTCGGCCTGCCGCACAGCCTCGCGATCATGGCCTTCGGCTGGAACCGCACGGCGCCGCTGTCGCTCGCGCCGGTCGGCGCGCCGGGCTGCACGGCCTACATCGGCGTCGACAACGCCCTGCTGCTCGCCGGCCAGAACCACCAGGCGATGTACCGATTGCCGATCCCGAACGTGCGCGCCTTGATCGGGCTCCACTTCCAGAACCAGGCGATCGTCCTCGACGCGCTCGCCAACCCGTTGGGCGCAGTGATCTCCGACGCTGCCGAGGGCGTCATCGGTTCCTGGTAACTGCGCGACGCGAAGTCAAACTGGCGGATCGCTACTCGACGAACTTGTAGACGCCGCCGGACTCCTCGGCGAGGCGCTTGAGCAGTGCCGAGTCGATGCCGAGGCCGATGCAGTGGATCACGATCTGGCGCATGTGATTCCAGCGGTCGACCTCGTCGGCGATCTCGTCGGCGTTGACGACCTCGCCGACGCTGGGCTCGCCGTCGGTCAGCAGGTAGATCGTGTCGACGTCCGGATCGCGGAAGGCGGTCTCGAGCGCGCCGTAGATGTTGGTGCCGCCGGCCGGACGCAGCAGCTTCAGCCGGGCGCGGATGTTGTCGCAGTTGGTCTTGTCGGCGACGTTCAGCTCCTTCCACATCGGCAGGATCGAGGTCTGATACGCGATCAGGTTGACCATGAAGTCCGGCGGCACGGCGCCGAGCACCTTGGCCAGCTCCTCCTTGGCGACATCGAGGCGCGTCCGCTTGCGATCGGTGCCGACGCGGGCCGCCATCGAGCCGCTGGTGTCGACCAGGAACGCGACCTTCTTGCTCGTCAGCGGGATGCCGTGATACGCCGAGGTCTGCCCGGCCACGCCGCCGATGCCGCTCTTCACCGTGTCCTCGTGCGGCAGTTCGAAGCCGGTCTTGCTCTTGCGCCACCAATCGTCCCATTCGGCCCGTTTGAAGCAACGCGTGCCGGTGTGGACGAAGAGTGCGTTGGCGAGCTCGGCGGCGATGCGCCCGTCCTCCTTGCCGAATCGACTGATCAGCAGCGGGATCGACGACACCTCGCGGAACCGGGTCAGATAGCGGATCGCGGCGGCGCGCAGCTCCCAGACCTTGTCGCCGAGACTGCGCTGCGCGAACGTGACCGCCTCGCCGCTGCCGAGCTCGAGCAACAGCGACAGCCCGACGGTCCGCACCTCCGGCTCCGGTGAGGCTGCCAGTTTCATCACGTCGTCCTTCCAGGTGGGGTCCTTGGCGAGCAGGACGTGCAGCCCGATGGCCAGGTCCAACGACTTCTTGCGCGGCCGCCGCAGGGCCTTGCGGACCTTCTCGACGAGCGGCCTCACGGTCTCGGCCGGCGCCTGCAGCAGCAGGGTGAAGGCCGCGTCGCGCGCGCCGGGCCGATCGTCATCGAGGCCGTACTTGGCGAGATAGCGCAACAGGGCCGGATCCTCGGCGACGTACGGCGCTGCCTGTCGCAGCGCCCGCTTGACCTCCTTCGACGGGGTCGAGCCGTAGCGCAGCAACAACGGATAGAGGTCCTCGTCGCGCACGATCGCGAGGCCGACGATCATCTCGGCCGCGACGTCCGGCGTCGGCCCCTCCGGCATGCGCTCGAGCACGGCGATGGCGAGGTCGCGCGCGCGCGCGTCGCCCTCGATGGCGAGCTGGCGCCAGGCCACCGCGGCCAGGATCAACGAGCCGCGCATGATCAGCTTGATCCGCGCGGCATTGATCTCGGGTACCCCATGCACCGTCTCGAGCAGGCGCAGGTAGCGGAGCTTGTCATCCGAGCTGCCCTGGCTGAACAACGGCACCAGTCCGCGAATCGCCCGCTCGTCCTTGCTGTCGACGATGGCGCGCACGCTCGCCAGCCGGACCTCTTCCTCACCCGCCTCGGTCCCCTTGCGCAGCATGTCGAGCAGCCGATCGGTCGAGCGCTTGCCCATCGACAGGATCGCCGCCGCCGCCAGCTGCCGCACGCCGGGCCCCGCCTTCTCGTGATGCAGGAAGGCCCAGACCTCGCCTTCGAGCGACGGTCGCGGCGCCCCGGCGATCGCCTTCAGGAAGGGCAACGCGGCGGGGCCGACGCCGGCCTCCTCGAGCCGCGCCTCGAGGTAGTTGGTGACGGACTCGTGATCGACCTCGCCGAGCCACTGCAGCATCTTGTCCGCCTGCACCTTCTTGCTGGCGTCGTTCCTGACGGCCTCGTAGTGCGCGATCGCCTGCTCGGCGCGCTGCTCGGGCGTCGGTTCCGCGGGTTCTTCGCCGCCTTCCTGGGCGAGAAGTACGCACGGCAAGAACATGCCGGCGGCGAGGCCGACCAGGAATCGGGAGAGGGAACGCAAGGTCCGCGGGGGTGGGGCACGGCTCTTGTACCGGACGGAGGGTCGGGCGTCATCCCCTGTCGGGAGGGTGGGCGAGGGTGGGATGCGGCGCCTCGGGACGCAGGCGCTGCCGCCGCGATTCTCGGATTCGACGGACGACAGTCCGCGGCCGGACAAGGGGGCCGGGGCATCGCCTACGACCCGAGCGCGACACTGATCACGACCGGTGACTACGGCAACTACTGCTCGTTCACGTTGAACTTCAGCGTGCCGACCACCGGCAACTACTACCTGCGCGTGCACGACAGCGGCCTCGACGAGGGCGGCCAGTACCAGCTCAGCCTCAACGTCCTAGTCGGCCAACAACCGAACCAGCTGGCATCCGCGTGGGAGAACCTGGGTCAATCCGTCGGCATCGCCGGCGTCTGCGGTGTGCCGACCCTCTACGGCACCGGCGACATGGCGCTGGGCTCACTCGTGAGCATGAATCTGCGCGATGCCGAGCCGAACAACTTGTTCCTGCTGGTGGCGGGCTGTGCGCGTGCGAGCTTCCCCGTGTTCACCGGAATCCTCGTACCCACGTC
The DNA here is from genome assembly GCA_020425885.1 of Planctomycetota bacterium. Next base: position 6,651 of record JAGQRA010000158.1, read on the forward strand.
GGAGATCGTCTTCGGCGCGATCACCGACGGTGACGGCAAGTTCACCCTGCTGGAATCGAGCTGGCCCGCGTTCCCGCCCGGCTACCCCCTGTTCGTGCAGGCCTGGGGGCTGGATGCGACGTCCCCGGACGGCGTCACCGCCAGCAACGCCATGCTCGGCATCATGCCGTGACGGGAGTCTCGCGGCGCGAAGCCTGATCGCGATCTCACTACCTGCGCCCCGGCACGCGGTGATTGATCGGCGGCGTCCGCGACGCCATTCCGGCCGCGCCCCGCCTCAGCCGGCGAAGAACTCGGACTCGACGATCTGCCGCGCGGTCTCGTGGATCACGGCGGCCGAGTCCTCTTCGCTGCGCACTTCGCCATAGCAGCGCACGCTCGGCAAGGCCCTCCACGGCCGCCAGAGCGTCGTGGCTCACGGCGCTCGGCTACCGCAGCCAGCCCTGCGCCTGCTCTGGCTACCAGATCCGTCCCCACTGCGGGTCATGATCGGATACCAAACGCCGTTACCCATTCCCGAACCGGCGGGCGCAGGGGTTGACGACGCTTCGGCGGTGGCTTCCCATGTCAGCTCCTCAAGGCTGCATTCTCAGGATCGGCTTCTACCGAAGGAGGTTGTCATGATCCGACAAGCAGAGAGAGAGAGAGAGAGAGAGAGAGAGAGAGAGAGAGAGAGAGAGAGAAGTGCGGTCTCCGCGCGCTCGTCCTCGTAGCCACGGCGGCGGTGGGATTCGAATCCACGGCTGCTAGCCAGACACCAACGTGGCCGCCGTTGCCACCGCGCTATTCCACGCATGATTGGACGCCGATAACCGAGGGCGACTTCGACGAGGCGTGGGCAGACGTCAAGTCCCCGGGCGATGGCATGATCTACTCGGTCGGGACGGCTCGAGTGTTCAGGAACTACGATCTGACGCTGAATCAGGAAGTCCTGTTCTCTGATGAAGGGATTGCGCCGCCGCCTGACCCGTTCTGGCGATTCGACAACTCCGCCGCCAACTTCCAGCGCCAGGTAGTAGTCCTGCAGGTGTCCAACGAGGATTTCGCAACGAACCAGGGCATCGTCTGGCAGCGGTTCTTCAACGGCAACCAGGCTGCCACCTACTTGCACGCGAACGCCCGTGGAATCTCGGTCTGGCCGGACCACGATCCCCTCGACGCCCGCATCGCCATTTGCGGCGAGACCCAGAGCTTCTACCTCCCGTACTGCCAGGATATCAATGGGAACGGCGCAAGCGGGAATGTCGGTCATGGCTTCATCGCCGTCTACGATGGCGGCGGCGACCTCAAGTGGAGCCACCTCTTCTTCGGCATCAACAACGGCAGCAGCATTGGAGCCTGCGCGATCACGGACGTCAGCATCCGCGTCGAGGGCTCGGGAAGTGACCAAGAAGATGTTGTGACCTACTGCGGCATCTCGTCGTACGGAGGTCCCGCCAGCGGCAATTCCCTCGTGCCGTTCCA
>JAGQRA010000159.1 GCA_020425885.1 Planctomycetota bacterium
CCAGTATCGTGCCGCCGCCGATCGGCATCTCGAACGGCGTTGCGGCCAGCGGCACGGCCGTCGACGCCGCGGTCGAGCCGGTGGCCGGGAAGAAGGCGCTGAAGGTCGCTCCGCATCCGGCGTCGGGTTCGAGGGTCAGGTTGCCGTCATGGTTGCGGCAGATGGCGAAGGCGACGCTGAGGCCGAGGCCATTGCCGCCGTTCCTGGTCGTGAAGTACGGATCGAACACCTGGTCGCGGATCTCCTCGGCGACGCCGGGGCCGTTGTCGACGAAGTCGACGCGCACGTACTTACGCTCGACTCCCGTCGCCATCGGATCGCCGCGGAAGTTGGTCGCCAGCACCCGCAGCCTGCCGCCCTGTCCGGTGGCCTGCTGGGCGTTGATCACGAGGTTGCTGACGACCTGGCGGAACTGACCGTCGTCGAGGCTCGCCGTCCAGAGGTCGGATGCGACGTCGAGTTCGACCTGCAGATGCGAGCCCGAGCCGGCGAGCTCGACCGCCTCGTGCAGCAGCCGGCCGACATCGGTCGCGCGGCGAACCGGGGTGCCGCCCTTGGCGAAAGCCAGCAGCTGCATGGTCAGCCGGCGGGCGCGGAAGACGGCGTTCTCGGCGAAGTCGAGCATCTCGGGTCGCTCCGCCGGCTCGCCGTCGCGGGCCAATGTCACGTGGCCCAGGATCGAGGTCAGCGCGTTGTTGAAGTCGTGGGCGATGCCGCCGGCGAGCGTGCCGAGCGCCGCCAGCCTGTCGGTGCGCAGGCGCGCCTGCTCCTGGGCGCGCGCCTCGGTGGTATCGCGCACTGTCACCAGCAGGCACACACGGCCGCCGAGCGTGACCGGGGTGCAGCCCACCTCCGACCAGCGCGGGCGACCCGATGGCTCGTGGCGGCAGTCCTCGACCATCCGGGCCTTGCCGTCATCGGACTCGAGCAGTCGCGACAACGTCGCCCGCAGCCACTCCGGCTCCAGCTCGGCGAGCGCGATCGCCGGCGCCGTTCCGCCGCACATGGCACGGGCCGGCGCGTTCATGTCGACGATGCGCCGGCCATCGACCTCGATCAGCAGCATGGGCTCGGTCGAGTTCTCGAACAGCGTACGGTAGCGCTGCTCCGATTCGGCGGTGGCGCGCTGGCTGCGCAGGCGAGACACGTACAGCGCGCCGAGCAGGATCAGGCCGAGGCCGAGCAGGCCGCTGCCGGCGAGCAGCCAATCGAGTTCTCGGTCCAAGGTCGCGGCCAACGCGGCGGCGGCGTCCAGCTCCTGCCGTCGGGCGGCGGTCTCGTATCGGACCTGGAGTTCGGCGAGGCGTTCGCGCGCGCGATCGTCGGAGAGCTCCATCGCGAGCCCGTGGAACTCCCTGTGGGCGGCCAGCGCGCCGGCGTCGTCACCGAGTTCGGCGCGCGCCTTGGCCAGCAGTTCGCGCAGTTCGAGCTCGGTCTGCCGTTGCTTGATGTCGACGGCCATGACCAGCGCCGGCTCGATCATCTGCAGCGCCGCCGCCGCCTCGCCGCGCTGCAGCAGCAGCGCCGCCAGCACGCTGCGGGTGCGTGAGATGCCGTCCCTGTCGCCGATGCCTTCACGCAGCGCCAGCGCCTCGTGGTGCAGCTCGAGGGCGCGTGGCATGAGGTCGAGCTTCTCGTGGGCATAGGCGAGGTTGCTGAGGGCCTTGGCCTGACCGTAGAGGTCGCCGGAGTCACGGTCGTTGGCCAGCGCCCGATCGAGGAACGGCAGCGCCTCGCGCGGCCGGTCGAGTTCGATCAGCACCAGGCCGAGGTTGCTCAGCGTGTTGGTGAGGTTGCCCTTCGGCCCCAGTCGTTCGTGGATCGCGAGCGCACGCAGCAGCGCGGCGTGGGCCTCGTCATGGCGGCCGAGGTCCCAGTAGATCAGGCCGATGTTGTTGTGGGCTCGCGCGACCGCGATCTCGTCACCGAGGCGTTCACTCATCTGCAGCGACGCGAGGTAGTGTTCGAGGCCGGCGTCGAGGTCGCTCATCGATTGGTGGATCGCGCCGAGCATCGTCAGCGATCGCACCAGCTCGGCCGAGTCGCCGTGCGGTGCCCGCAACGCGCGGCCGGCCTCGATCTCGACGAGCGCCGCCGGATACTCGGCCCGACGCCACAACACGACGCCGACGCGGTGGTGGGCCGCGGCCAGCAGGTCGTCGCGGTCGAGCCGTTCGGCGCCACCGAGGGCACGACGGGCGTCGTCGAGCGCGGCGGGGTAGTCGCCAGTCTTCTCGAGCGCTGCGCTGCGGCTGAGGCGGGCCTCGATCTCGAGGGCAGGAGCAGGCGACTGCATCAGCAATGCCAGGGCTTCGTCGGCGAGTGTCAGCCTGCGTGCCGCATCGTCGCCTTCGAGTCGGGACAGCTCGATCAGCAGCGGCACGCGTTCCTTGCCCGCGGCGGCGGCGAGCTCGCGTTCGACTTGGGCCACGTCGCGCAGCGGTAGCTGCTGCGCGACGACCGGGATGGAGAACGCGCATGCGAGCAGGCAGCAGAGCCGGTGGCGAGCGGGCCGAAAGGCGCCCATGGGGGGGGGACGTTAGGCGCTACGGCGAGGCGGTGCCATGGGGATCAGTGCGGCCACGGGCAAGGAGATCCGCACGGAAGGGCCGCGATGGTGAAATCGACGTGCGCTCGCTCTGTGCCCCTGGGCGTCGCCGGACTGCACCATATCGGTGTCGGGGAATCACGCCGGTCGCCGCGGTGATAAAATTCACGAGCTTCAACCAAAGGGTACGAACATGAAGGTTGTCTTTGCCACGCTTCTCATGCTGGCCTTTGCCAGCGCCGCGCGTGCCCAGCTCACGTGCTTCTCCAATCTGGTCGCCAGCAGTTGCGGACCGACCCTGTCGGTGACCTACGTCCCCAACGGCGCCGCCGGCAACTACGACATGACGATGACCGGCATCGGTCTGCATCCGCACTCGCCCGGCGTTTTCGTCTGGGGTGCCCACCCTGTGAACATCCCGTTGCCCGGCGGCTGCGCGTTGCTCACCGACTACATCTGGGGGCATTCGTTCATCACCGACAGCGCCGGCGTCGCGACCTGGAGCAGGTCATGGCCGCATTGGGCCACGATCACCTTCTACATGCAGATGGGCAGCGTGCAGGTCTACTCGAACGGTAGCTACACCGCGCTGACTACCGAGCTGCGACTCGCCGGCTGCCTGTAGCCAGGTCACTGGCGTCCGTTTCGCAGCACGCTGCCGGACGCGGAATCTGCGGCAATCGCCGTCTTGCCGCGTAGGATCGCGGTCCCGACATGGATCAGGACCGTGAGCCGCGGCTGTGCCGCCTCGAAGATGCCATCGAGGCATTCCTCGATCGCGACCGGTCCAGATCGGACGAGTCGCTGCTCGAGGAGAACGCGGCGATCTCGGACCTGCTGGGGCCGATGCTCCGCTACGCCGACGACCCGGCCGCGGCGCCGATCGGCGCGGATCCGGTCGAGACCACACGGCGTCGCATCGGCGATCTCGACCTGGTACGCGAGATCGGTCACGGCGGCATGGGGGTCGTCTTCGAGGCCGATGATTCGGTGCTGAAACGGCGCGTGGCCGTCAAGGTCATGCCGCGCGGCGCCGACACCACGGCCAGTTCGATCGTGAGGTTCCGTCGCGAGGCCGAGCTGGCCGCCAATCTGCGTCACCCCGGGATCGTGCCGGTGCATTCGCTCGGCGAGACCGAGGCGGAGTTCTATCTGGTCATGGAACTCGAGCGGGCGGCGTCGCTGGCCGCCGTGCTGCGCGAGCTGGATGGCAAGGACATCGCGACCGCCCGCCCCGGGGCGTTCGGGGCGGCCGTCGTCAGCGCCGTCTCCTGCCGCTTCCCCGCGGCCCCGATCGACGCCGGACGATCGTCGGTGCCGTACGTGCGCGCCGTGACCGAGGTCGTGAAGCAGGTCGCCGAGGCCCTCGGCCATGCGCATTCGGCCGGTGTCCTCCACCGCGACGTCAAGCCGGGCAACATCCTGGTCGATGGCACCGGCCGCGCCTGGTTGACCGATTTCGGCCTCGCCTGCATGCAGAACGATCCCGCCGTGACGCAGGCGGGAGCGGCGCCGGGTACGCTGCAGTACATGGCACCCGAACAGGTGCGCGGCGATCGGGCGGCGCTCGGACCCGCCACCGACGTGTTCGCCCTCGGGGCGACGTTGTACGAGGCGCTCACCTTGCGGCGGGCGTTTCCCGGCAACACCGTCGCCGCGGTCCTGTTCGCGGTCACGCATCGCGATCCGGTCGACCCGTGTCGGCTCAACTCGTCGCTGTCGCGCGACCTCGGCGCCATCGTGCAGAAGGCGCTCGAGAAGGACCCGGCCGCGCGCTATCGCAACGCCGCCGATTTCGCCGCCGACCTCGCGGCCCATCTCAATGGTGACCCGGTCAGCGTGCGACCGGTGACGACCCTCGGCCGGATCCGACGTCAGGTCGCGCGCGAACCCTGGCGCGCCCTGGCCGCCGGCCTGCTGATCCTCGGCCTGCCGATCACGGCCGGGCTCGGCATCGCGGCTTGGGGGCGCGACTCGACGGCCGCCGCCGGCGAACGCCTGCTGCAGGCGGAGTGGATCGACACCCAGCTCGCGCACGGCTTCCGTGAGGCCGGCGAGGGCGACGGCGACGCGGCACAGGCGTGCTTCACCGCCATCATGGCGCGCTTTCCGACCTCCGAGGAAGGCATCGCCGGGTTGTCGGTCGCGGCGCGCCGGCACGGCGAACGTGCCGCTCTCGCGTCCTTGCTCGAGCATCCCGAGGCCTTGCGCGCCAGCTCCGCCCTGCGCCGTCGACAGGCCACGCTCCTGCATCGATTGGGTGAGGTCGCAGAGGCCGAGGCCCTCCTCGCCGGATTGCCGGCGCAGCCCGTCGACTTCGATGCGTTCCTGCAGGGTTACTCGCACCTCGAGCTCGGTCACGAGGGGGATGACGACGCATACGTGGTGGCGCAGGCGCTGCTGCACCGCGCCATCGTGACCGCCGATCATCCGCGGCCGCTGTACTACTTCGAATGGCTGCACGCCGCGGCCCACACCCGGGATGCCGATGCGGTCAGCGCCGCGACCGCGGCGACCGAGCGGCTGTGGCCGGATGTGGGCACGACGTGGTACTGGATCGCGTTCGCGCGGGATCGACTCGGCGCCGCCGCCGGGGCGCTCGATGCCCTGCAGCATGCGCTGGAGTTGGATCCGGGCTTCCAGATGGCGATGGTCAACCGGGCACGGCTGTTGCGCATCGCCGGGCGCGCCGACGAGGCCTTGCACGAGCTGGAGGAGTTCCTGCCGCGCGCCGCCGATCCGAGCACCGTGTATCGCGAACTCGGCGCGACCCAGTTCGCGCGCCGGGACCTGGCCGCCGCCATCGCCCACCTGCGCGACGCGGTCCGCGGCCGACCGGCGGATCTGCAGATGCAACGCGAGCTGGCCGCCGCGCTCGTGGCCGCCGGTTCGTCCGCCGAAGGCAAGGCGGTGCTCGAGAAGATCCTCGCCGCCCGCCCCGATGACTTCGACACGCACCTGCAGCTGGGCTCGGTGCAGGCCCAAGCCGGCGACTTCGCGGCGGCGCGACCGCACCTCGAGCTGTCGGTGTCGCAGCGGCCGACGGCGATCGGCTGCTACACCCTCGGTCTCGCCTGCAATGCGCTCGGCGATCATCAGGCCGCGCGTGCCGCCTACGAACGGGCGATTGAGCTCGATCCGAAGTCCGTGCGCGCCCTGGTCAACCTCGCCAACCTGCACGTGCGGGGCGGTGAGCCGGAGACGGCGGAGCGTCTGCTGCGTGCGGCGCTGGCCGTCGATGCGACCTTCCTGCCGGCGCGCCGGATCCTGCTGCGCCTGCTCGATTCGCGACCGGCGGACGCGATCTCGATGTGTCGCGATTGGACCGAACACGCACCGGATCTGGCCGAGGCCTGGCGTCATCTGGCCTGGTCGATGCTGCAGGGCGGCGACGAGACCCTCTACTCCGAGTCGCTCGAGCACGCGCGCAAGGCCGATGCAATGAGCGGCGGCGACGACCCGCCGACGCGGCACGTGCTCGGCGCCGCCGAGCTCGCCAACGGCGATGCCGAGACCGCGCGGTGCACCGTGCAGGCCGCGCTGGATCGACTCGATCCGAACGACCGCTTCACGCCCTACTACGAGGGGCTGATGCGGGCGACGCTCGAACGGTGCAACATCGCGCTGCGCCGGCAGGAGCAGAGGTGACGTCGTACCCGGAGACCATCGAGCTGCTGCGGCGGTGGCACGCCGGCGATGCCGCGGCGCTCGATGACCTTATCGCGCGGGACCTGCCCTGGGTGCGGTCCGAGGTCGCGCACCGGATGGGAGACGAGCTCCGCGGCCGCGCCGATGTCGACGATGTCGTGCAGCAGGCCCTGATCAACGTGTGCCAGCACGGACCGCGCTTCCAGGTCGACGATCCGCAGCACTATCGGGCGCTGCTGCTCTGCATCGTCGAGAACACGATCCGCAAGATGATCCGCGACGGCCGGCGCCAGAAGCGCTGGGCCGGACGCGAGGAGCCGTTGCCATCGGGGTCGGTCGTGGCCTTGACGGCGGGCGCGACGGCGCCGGCCTCCGCCGCCGATCGCAACGAGCGCCGGGCCTGGCTGCAGCTCGCGCTCGAGCTGCTCGAGACCCGCGACCGTGAGATCGTGCTGGGGCGGCAGTGGGAGGGCCGTTCCTATGCCGACCTCGGCGCCGCGACGGGGCTCTCGGAGGATGCCGTGCGCAAGCGCTTCGAGCGCGCGATCGCGCGGTTGGCGCAGCTGGTGTCGCGGTTGCGCGCGGGGCAGGTGGCCGAGGTCCTGCGCGGCTGAAGTGACCCGCGATCGCCGGCGCTACTGGAAGTCGACCGTCGTCGTCTCGCCGGCCACGACCTCGACGACGCGCTTCTGCGGCGGCTGATCGCCGCGGGACATGCCCCGGTATTCGACCTCCCACTTGCCGGGCCGCAGGCCGTCGAGCGTGCCCTTGCCGCGCCTGAGGATCTGCATCACCGGCGCCACCGAGTCGGCATCCTCGTCGTCGCCGACGTACTTGGCGGTCGCGGCGGCGAACGGGTTCGACTGCGTGTCGGCGATCGTGACGGCGATCTTGCCCGCCTGGCCGAGCTTCACCTCGATATTCGACACCGTCTGCCCGCGGGCGACCTTGGCCTCGGTTGTCGCCGGGGCCATCCCCTTGGCCGAGGCCTCGACGAGCAGCCGCACATCGGCGGCGACGCCGCGCAGCTCGAAGGCGCCGTTGTCGTCCGTCTCCTGCGCGTCGGCACCGCTGCGCATGCCCGGCAGCAGGCCCTGGACCATGCGGGCCATACCTGCGTTGTCGGCACCGTTGACCGCGGGCGCCCGCCGCGCCGTCACCCGCGCGCCGGCGACGGGGTTGCCCTGCGGGTCGCGGACGATGCCGCGCAGCGTCGTCATGTCGAGTTCGATGTCCTGGGCGTTGTCGCCGTCGATCAGGGTCACGCCGATCTCGCTCGGCATGGCGCGGTCCTTGTGCGTGATGCGCAGGCGGTGGCTGCCGGACGGCAGCTCGGTCAGCTCGAAGGCGCCGTCATCGCCGGTCTTCGATCGCCCCTTGCTGCCCTGGCCGAACATGTCGCCCATCAGGCCGGCGACCTGCATCTCGGGGCCGCCTTCGCCGCCACCCTCGAGGAAGGTGACGCGCGCGCCCGCGAGCGGGATGCCGTTCTCGCGGACGATGCCATGCAGCCGCGCCGTCGGGCTCTTCTCGAGCGTCAGCGCCGCGGTGGCGCGATCGACGATGTCGACCTCCTGCCAGCCGCTCTCGGCGCCGTCGCTCTCGAGGTCTCGCCCGGCCATGCGGACGGCGAAGCCCAGGCCGTCGCCGCTCTGGGCGATGCGGAACGCGTGCTGCCCCGGAGTCAGGTGCGAGAAGGAGGTGATCCCGGCGGCGTCCGTGCGCTGGCGGTCGATCTCCCCCGCCGGCGTCCGGTGCTCGACGCGGATCTCCGCCAGCGGCTTGTGGGCGGGGTCGAGCACGGTGACCTCGGCGTTGCCGCCCCGCACCAGGCGCAGGGTCAGCTCGCCACGGCCGGCCGCGATCGCGGCGCTGGCCGGGGCGAAGTCCTTGCACGTGACCTCGACCTTGCCATCGCCATCGCCAATGGCGTTCAGCGTGCATTGCCCGGACTCGTCGGTGCGCGCCGAATGCGGACCTGCGGTGCCGCCGCCGGCGAAGCGCACGAAGCGGTTGGCGCGGTCGTTCGAGCTCGCCGCCTGGAGCTCGACCTTCGCGTTCGCGACCGGCTGGTCGTCGTCGGCCGCCAGCACCGTCACCTGCACCACGGGATTGGGGCGGAGCCGCACCACGCCGAGATCCAGGCTCCCGCTCGCCGGCAGCGCGATGTCCTTGCGTTGGTAGCCGGCGTGGCCGATCGCGTCGATCGACAGCTCGAGCTTCTGCTCCTTCTTCGGCCGCAGGTTGGCGAGCGTGACCTTGCCGCCCGGATACCGCTTGTTGCGCCCTCGGTTGACGTCGAACGAGATCATGTCGGCGAAGCCGCCGCCGCCGCGCAGCCGATCGTCGACCCAGAGGCTCTCGACCGGCTCGCCCGATTCGTCGTCGACGACCGAGAAGGTGACGGTGATGCCGACCTCGTAGCGCAGCTCGATGCCATTGCTGTCGGCTGCGGCTTCGATGCGTTGGCTGCAGACGCCGTTGCCGCCGAACCCCAGGACCTCGCGGCCGACCCACAGGCGGTAGGTTTGATCGGCCTTCAGCCCGCGCAGCTCGAAGGCGCCGTCGGCGCCGATCGTCGCCCGCCGTTCACTGAAGGCCATGCCGAAGTCGGACATCAGATCGGTGTCGCCGAACATGCCGAAGATCCCGCCGGCCGGGTCGTTGCCCTTCGGCTTCGGCCGCGCGCTGGCCATGACGGAGAGGCCGGTCTGGTCCGCGGGCAGGTCGCGGACGCGGCCGCTGATACGCGCGCCTCGCTGCATCGTGACGAGGACGTCGGGCAAGGTCTGGCCGGCGGCGACCGCGAGGCCATCGCGCAGAGCCGACGGGTGATCGGCGTGACGGGCCCGCAGCGAGAACTCGCCGGCGTCGACGTGGGCCAACTCGAAACGGCCCGCCGAGTCGGTCTCGGCGCTTTCGCCGGTGGTCAGGTTCCGCATCGCGTCCTGCCCGGGCAGAACGATGTCGATGCCGAACGGATTGTCCCTCTCCATCTCGAGGATGCGCGCGACGTCGGCGCCAGCGATCGGGTTGCCCTGCGGATCGACGACGCGTCCGGCGACGATCGCACCGGGCTCGAGCTTCAGCGTGCCGAGGTCGGCATCGCGATCGATCGGTCGCCGCACCGACTTCTGCAGGATGAGGTAACCGCGGGCCAGCACGCGAACGCTGACTGCACGTTGCGTGCCTTCGACGCGGACGCGGAACCGGCCCTCGGCGTCGCTGCGCACGGCGACCCGGTCGCGAGCCTGCGCGCGCATGCGTTCGGTCGTCTTCTCCGGGTCGAAGGCATCGGTGTCGGCCAGGTCGATGTCATCCAGGCTGCCCATGGTCGGCGAGAAGACGACGCCGGGCACGCCCAGGACCTCGGCGTCGGCGATCGGTTGATCGTCGGGGCCGACGATCTGCCCGACGATCGCGGGCAGGCCCGGGTCGGTGCCGCCGTGCGACGCGACGGCTTCGCGCACCGAACTGCTCTCGGTCGTCGTCTGGGTCGAGCCGGCTTCGCCGTGGTCGGCCTCGACCGCGGTCGCCGTCGGTGCCGGGCTGGCGCCGTCGGGGCTGCCGGCGTCCGGGGTGATCGCCTGGTCGCCGAAGCCGCCGAATTGCCAGGCGGCAACCGCGCCGAGGAGCAGGACGAGCAGGAAGACGATGCCGAGGGTGCGATTGGATTGCATGCTGGTCGGGTGCCGGGAGGCGGGCGCCAATGGTAGCCGCACCGCGGTCTTGGGTGTCGCGTGGTGTGAGCAGGAGTCGCGCGTCGGGCGGCCGGGCACGCATGGCGCGGCAACGATGGTGTCAAGCCCGGATGCCGTAGTTCTACGGCTGCAATCGCGGGGCACGCCGCTCCGCATTCCAGCCCGTATCGACGGCCTGCCGATGCCGTATCATCTGCCCGACGACAGCGGCAGACGATCGTGGCGCCGGACCGACCTCCACCCTATCATCCTTGCCCCTTTTCCCGGACGACTGCGTGACCGACACCCTCCAGATCACCGATATCCCCGTTCCTGGCTACGAGCGCGTCGTACGCGGCGTCGACCCGGCCAGCGGCCTGCATGCCATCATCTCGGTGCACGATACCTCCCTGGGGCCGGCGCTGGGCGGCCTGCGTATGTGGCCCTACGCCACCGAGGACGACGCGCTGTTCGACGTGAAACGGCTCAGCAAGGGCATGAGCTACAAGTCGGCCGTGGCCCACACCGGGCTCGGCGGCGGCAAGGCGGTCATCATCGGCGACCCCAAGACGGCCAAGTCAGAAGCGCTGTACCTGGCGATGGGGCGGCTCGTCGATCACCTCGGCGGCAAGTACATCACCGCCGAGGATGTCAACACCTCGGTCGCCGACCTCGAGATCCTGCGGCGGGCGACGAAGTACGTGAGCGGGCTCGAGCGCAAGGATGGCGGCAGCGGCAATCCGTCGCCCTACACGGCCTACGGCGTCTTCCTCGGCATCCGCGCCGCGCTCGGCAACGTCTTCGGCGACGATTCGCCGAACGGGCGCACGGTCGTGATCCAGGGCGTCGGCGCCGTCGGCAGCGCGTTGGCGAAGCGGCTGATCGACAACGGGGCCGTGGTCTATGCCGCCGATCGCAACCAGGAGAAGCTCGAGAAGCTGGCCGCCGAGATCGGGGTCCGGCCGATCGCCGACGCCGAGGTGATGACGACGAAGTGCGACGTGTTCGCGCCTTGCGCACTCGGCGCGATCCTCAACGACGAGACCATTCCCACGCTGGCGGCGCCGATCGTCGCCGGGGCGGCCAACAACCTGCTGCTCGAGCCGCGCCACGGCAAGATGCTCGCCGATCGCGACATCCTCTACGCCCCCGACTACGTCATCAATGCTGGCGGCATAGTGAACGTGTCTGTGGAATTCCACGACGGCGGCTACGACGAGAAGGCCGCGCTGGCCAAGATCGAGCGCATTCCGGCCGCACTACGCGAGCTGTGGACCATCGCCAAGGAGGAACGCATCCCGCCCAGCGACGCCGCCGATCGCCTGGCCGAGCGCATCCTGGCCGATGCCCGCGGAATGAAGAAGGCGCAGGCCTGCGCGATCCCGCCGAAGGGCGGCGCGCCGTCTTGAGGCTAGGTGATCCGCCCCGCGCGTGACGCGGGGCAGGTGGTCGCGAGGCGACGACGGGCCGCCACGGATGAGCTGCGCCCGCTACTCCGGCAGGTCAGCTACTCGGGGATGGGCGTCATGACCTCGGCGCCATCGGGGTGGATGAAGATCGTGTGCTCGAACTGAGCGATCCGCACCCCCGGCTGCTCGCACAACGGCGGGTATTCGTCGATGAGCCGCTTCTTGAGCAGCAGCTCGAGGCCCGCGTTGCAGCGCTCGATGCCGCCGAGCCACCGCACCAGGTCGCGGCGCGCGAACGGCAGTCGCATCGTCCGTTCCATCGCCGCGGCGATCTCCTTCGGCACGTTGTCCTTCGGCTTCAGCGGGCGCTTCAGCATGAAGACCTCGGCCTTGCCGGAGACGTCGATCATGCCCTTGCCGTCGCTGGCGAACGGTTCGCAGGCGACCGTCATGCCGGCGCGCAGCCGGGTCGCCTTGGGGTCGGCGTAGTTGGGGATCGACGGCGCACAGTGGATCGTGTAGCGGGCGACGCCGTGGCCGCAGAGGTTCCTGACCGGCTGGAAGCCGAGCGAGGTGATCGTCTGCTCGACCTCGCGGCCGACCTCGGTCAGCGAGACGCCGGGTCCCATGCGGCCGATCGCGTTCTCGAGCGCCATCCTGCTGGCCGTGCAGAGCAACGACCCCTCGCCGTCGCGCAGGTCGACCGTGGTGGCGTTGTCGGTGACGTAACCGTCGAGGTGGGCGCCGCAGTCGAGCTTGGCGATGTCGCCGCTCTGCAGCGTGGTCGCGTCATCGGGCGGCGAGCAGTAGTGGGCGGCGATGTGGTTGCGCGAGATCTGCGCCGGGAACGACGGCTCGCCGCCGAGGTCGCGGATCTTCTGCTCGACGGCGCACTGGATGTCCTCGAGGCGGGCGCCGGGGATCATCATTCTGCGGCCGTGGGCCAGGGCGGCGGCCGAGATGCGCCCCGATTCGCGCAGCTTGTCGAGGTCGATCTTCACCGGATCACACCGAGTTCGCGGCCGACCTTGGCGAAGGCGGCGACGGCGGCCTCGAGCTGCGGCGTCTCGTGGGCGGCGCTGATCTGGACGCGGATCCTGGCCTTGCCCTTGGGCACGACCGGGAAGCTGAAGCCGATGACGTAGACGCCCTCGTCCATCAGCCGCGAGGCCATCTCGACGGCGAGCCTGGCATCGCCGAGCATGATCGGGCAGATCGGGTGTTCGCCCGGCACGATGGCGAAGCCGGCCTTGGTCATCGCCTCGCGGAAGAACCGCGTGTTGGCGGCGAGCTTGTCGCGCAGCGCCGTCGTGCTCGACAGCTTGTCGAGGCAGGCGATGGTCGCGCCGACGATGGCGGGGGCCAGGGTGTTGGAGAACAGGTAGGGCCGGCTGCGGTTGCGCAGCAGATCGATGACCTCCTGCTTGCCCGAGGTGAAGCCACCGGCGGCACCGCCGAGCGCCTTGCCGAGCGTCGAGGTGACGATGTCGACCCGGTCCTGCACGCCGTGGAACTCGGGCGTGCCGCGGCCGGTCGGGCCGAAGAAGCCGGTCGAGTGGCTGTCGTCGACCACGACCATGGCGCGGTACTTGTCCGCCAGCTCGCAGATGTCGGGCAGCCTGGCGACGTAGCCGTCCATCGAGAACACGCCGTCGGTGACGATCAGCCGGCTGCGGGCGCCGCCGGCGTCCTTGAGGTGCTGCTCGAGCTGCGCCATGTCGCCGTTGTCGTAGCGGTAGCGCTGCGCCTTGCTGAGCCGCACGCCATCGATGATCGAGGCGTGGTTGAGGGCGTCGCTGATGATCGCGTCCTCGGGGCCGGTGATGGTCTCGAACAGCCCGCCGTTGGCGTCGAAGCACGAGCTGTAGAGGATCGTGTCCTCGGTGCCGAGGAAGGCGCTGAC
>JAGQRA010000160.1 GCA_020425885.1 Planctomycetota bacterium
AGCCGTGGAACCAGCCCGGCATCAGCACGTCCATGAGCCCGGCCATCCAGGCCCAGTCGGCCGGCGACCACAGCACGTCCTTCGGCTGCGGGAAGAAGTCGTAGATGAACTCGAGGCTCGGCATGTGACCGAGCATCATGCGATGCGGCTGGACCGAGCCCTTGGGCATGCCGGTGGTGCCGGAGGTGTAGCTGATCCAGGCCGTGTCCTCGGCCTGGGTGGTGACGTTGGTGAACTGGTCGCTGGCCCCTTCGATGGCCTGCCAGAAGTTCTCCGCGCCGTCCGGCGTACCGTCCACCACCAGCACCCGTTCGAGCTTGGGGCATTCGCCGCGGATGGCCGCGACCTTGGGGTAGTTGGCACTGTCGGTGATGAGCACACGCGCGCCGCTGTCGTTCAGGCGGTAGGCGACGGCGTCGCCGCCGAACAGGACCGAGCAGGGCCCGGACACCATGCCGCCCTTCCAGCAGGCGACGTGGGCGATGGCGCACTCCGGGTCCTGGGCGAGCAGCAGGGTCACGCGGTCGCCGCGTTTCAACCCGTAGCCCGCCAGGGTGTTGGCGAGCTGGTTGGCGTAGCGACGGACGTCGGCGAAGGTGTAACGATGCACCTTCTTCTCCGCGTCCTCGTAGATCAGGGCGACGCGCCCGGCGTCATCGGCCCAGCGGTCGCACACATCGTTGGCGATGTTGTACTCGGCCGGAATGTTCCATTTGAAGTTGTTCCAGACCTCTTCGTAGGTGGAACCGCGCTGTAACAGGTTGGTCATGGATCTCCCCTGGATTTCGTCCGTTGGACGCGCCTCGTCGATGGTCGGCGCTCGGCGACGCGCCGGCTGCGGCTACGTTGGCTGCAGCGACCCGTCCTGACGCTGGCGAAAGATACCATGCCCGCGGGCGTCTTCGGTGCGCTGACGGTGAGCGCGGAAAGGTCTTACAGCCGCCGCGCCACTTTTCGCCGCGCGGCGAATAGTGAATAATTCATTCAGTATTCACTCAGGCTCGCCGACCGCCATGGCCACGCCCCAGCCAGACGCCACTTGCGACACCGCGACCGTTATCCTCGATGCCGCCCAGGCGCGCCTGCTCGAGTTCGGGTACCACAAGACGACCATGGCCGAGATTGCCGCCGACTGCGGCATGTCCGCGCCTAACCTCTACCGCTATTTCGCCAACAAGGAAGAGATCGCCGCCGAGTGCGCGACCCGCTGCATGAATGAACGCCTCGAACGCCTGCGTCCGATCGTCGAGGATGCCAGCACCAGCGCCGCCGACAAGCTGCTGGCCTACGCTCTCATGCTGGTCGAGGACAGCCACGCGCTGGCCGGCAGCGAATCCCGCATCGGCGAACTCGTCGCCACCATCACCCATCACCGCCCCGCCCTGGTCCACGAGAAGCTCGCCCTGCACCATGCCTTTCTCGGCGAGATCCTCGAACAGGGCCGCGCCGCGGGCGAGTTCGAATACGCCGAACTGGCGACGACCGCCCGCGACGTCCATACCGTGCTGACCCTGTTCGACGTGCCGCTGTTCGTCGGCCTGTTCGACCGCGCCGAGTTCGAACGGCGTGCCCGCGGCGTCATCCGCCTGTTGCTGGACGGGCTGCGCAAGCGCTCCCGCCGGCGCCGCTGAATCCCGTCTCCCCGAGGAACCCCGTCCGATGAAACGTTTCGAGGCTGCTTTCGCGCGTTGGGTCATCACCTACCGCTGGCTGGTCATCCTGCTCTCCCTCGCGCTGGTCGCCGCCCTCACCAGCGGGGTGACCCGGCTCTATTTCGACTCGAGTTACCGCGTCTTCTTCAGCAAGGACAACCCCCAGCTGCTCGCCTTCGAGACCCTCGAACGCACCTACACCAAGAACGACAACGTCTTGTTCGTGCTCGAACCCGCATCCGGCGACGTGTTCACCCGTGACACCCTGGCCGCGGTCGAGGAGCTCACCACCGCCGCCTGGCAGGTGCCCTACTCCAACCGCGTCGACTCGATCACCAATTTCCAGTACACCGAGGCCGAGGAAGACGACCTCATCGTGCGTGACATGGTCAAGGACGCCGCGTCCCTGAGCGACGCGCAGCTGGCCGAGGTCAAGCGCGCCGTGCTCGCCGAGCCCGCCCTGAACAAGCGCCTGATCAACGACCGCGGCCACGTCACCGCCATCTACGTCACCGTGCAGATGCCGGAAGGCGAACGCACCACGGCCACCCCGGTGATCGTCGAGGCCGCGCGCGAGATGGCGCGCACCTTCGAGCAGAAGCACCCCGACATCAAGGTCTACCTGACCGGCATGGTGTTGATGGACAACGCCTTCTCCGAGTCCGGCATGTACGACTCGATGTACCTCGTACCGCTGAGCTTCGTCCTCATGCTTGCCATCATCGCGGTACTGGTGGGCGGCTTCTTCGGCACTTTTGCCACCCTGTTCGTGATCGGCAGTTCGATCGCCTGCGGCCTCGGTGCCGCCGGCTACATCGGCTTCCCGATCACCTCCGTGACAACCTCGGCGCCGATCATCATCCTCACCGTTGCCGTGGCCAACTGCGTGCACCTGCTGACCACCTTCCTGCACTACATGCGCGAGGGCGCCCCGCGCAAGGCAGCCATGGAGGAGAGCCTGCGCATCAACCTGCAACCGGTGTTCCTGGCCAGCACCACGACGGCCATCGGCTTCCTGACCATGAACTTCTCCGACGTGCCGCCCTTCAACCACCTGGGCAACATCGTCTCGGTCGGTGTCGTGGTCTCGTTCCTCCTCACCATCGGCTTCCTGCCGGCCTTCATGACCCTGGTACCGGTGCGGGCCGGCACCGCGCATGCCGACGACAGCCGCGGCATGGGCCGGCTGGCCGATTTCGTCATCGCTCACCGGCGCAAACTCCTGTGGGGTTCTTTCGCCGTGGTCCTGGCCACCGTCGCCAACCTGCCGCGCAATGAGCTCAACGACGTCTTCGTGCACTACTTCGGCAAGTCGATCCAGTTCCGCGCCGACACCGATTTCATGGTCGATAACCTCACCGGCATCTACACCATCAACTACTCGCTGGAGTCGGGCGAATCGGGCGGCATCGCCGAACCGGGTTTCCTGGCCGACGTCGAGGCCTTCGCCGAATGGCTCGAACAGCAGTCGGACGTCATCCACGTCGACCGTTTCACCACCGTGATGAAGCGCTTGAACAAGAACATGCACGGTGACGACCCGGCCTGGTACAGGCTGCCCGAGGACCGCGAACTCGCCGCGCAGTACCTGCTGCTCTACGAGATGTCACTGCCTTACGGACTCGACCTCAACAACCAGATCAACGTCGACAAGTCGTCGACCCGGCTCACCGTCACCCTGCCGGTCATTTCGAGTAACGCGATGATCGCCCTCGACGATCGCGCCACGGCCTGGGCCCGCGCCAATCTCCATCACGTCAAGGGCGTGGACAGTGCCGGCACCACCCTGATGTTCTCCCACATCGGCCACCGCAACATCCGCTCCATGCTCATCGGCACGACCGTCGCCCTGGTGCTGATCTCGGGCATCCTCATGCTCGCCCTGCGCTCGTTCCGCCTCGGCTCGGTCAGCTTGTTGCCCAACCTCGCACCGGCGGCCATGGGCTTCGGCCTGTGGGGCATCTTCGTCGGCGAGGTCGGCCTGTCGCTGTCCGTCGTCACCGGCATGACCTTCGGCATCGTCATCGACGACACGGTGCACTTTCTCTCGAAGTACCTGCGGGCGCGGCGCGAACAGGGTCTCGATCCGGAAGCCGCGGTCCGCTATGCCTTCCGCACCGTCGGCCGGGCCCTGATCATCACCACCGTCACCCTGGTGGTGGGCTTCGCCGTACTGTCGACCTCGAGCTTCGCGATCAATTCGCGCATGGGGCTCATGACGGCCATCATCATCTTCATCGCGCTCGTCGGGGTCTTCCTGATGCTGCCGCCCCTGCTCATGAAAATCGAGGAGAAAGCCATCCATGCGTCATCTCACGACGGCACTGTTGATCGCGCTGCTGCCGCTTAGCGCGCCCGCCGAAACGCCCGAGGAAAAGGGCCTTGCCATCATCGAGGAGGCCGACCAGCGCGATACCGGCTGGGTCGACGCCACCGCCGAGATGAAGATGATCCTGCGCAACCAGCAGGGCGAGGAGTCCGAACGCGAGTTGCGCATCAGTTCGCTCGAGGTCGAGAACGACGGCGACAAGAGCCTGTCGGTGTTCGATGCGCCCAAGGACATCAAGGGTACGGCTTTCCTCAGCTATACCCACGCCCTGACGCCGGACGACCAGTGGCTGTACCTGCCGGCACTCAAGCGCGTCAAACGCATCGCCTCGGCCAACAAGTCCGGCCCCTTCGTCGGCAGCGAGTTCGCCTACGAGGACCTGACCTCCCAGGAGGTGGAGAAGTACACCTACAAGTACCTGCGCGACGAGGCCGTCGACGGCCGCGACAGTTTCGTCATCGAGGCCTACCCGGTGTACGAGAACTCGGGCTACACGCGCCAGGTGGTGTGGCTCGACAAGGAGATGTACCAGCCGGTCAAGATCGACTACTACGATCGCAAGAACGCCCTGCTCAAGACCCTCGAAGCGAGCGAGTGGCAGCAGTACCTCGATCGTTACTGGCGCCCGGGCCGCATGAACATGGTCAATCACCAGACCGGCAAGAGCACGGAACTGAAATGGTTCGACTACCAGTTCAAGACGGGCTTGAGCGACCGCGACTTCGATCGCGACACCCTCAAGCGGACGCGCTGAAGCGCGCGCACGGGCGCGCCCGCATCCTCAGCGCTTGATGTGACAAGTGGTGGTGCCGTGGGCGTAGACCACGCCCGCGGTATCGCGCAGCACGCCCTGGGACACGCCCACGCTGCGCGACACGTGCACCAGGCGGGTCTCGGCGACGAGATCGGTCTCGAGCGGGATCGGGCGCACGATCTTCACCGCCAGGTCGACCGTGGTATGGCGCGCCTCGCCGTCGATACTGATGAACACGGTCAGGCCGAGCGCGGTATCGAGCACGGTCGCCGCGAAACCGCCGTGCACCGTGCCCAGTGCATTGACGTGGCGTGCGTCGGCGCGTGTCGTCATGCGTATGCAGCCCGGCTCGTAGTCGAGCAGGCTGACCGGCACCGTTTCCCACATCGGCGGGTAGGGTTCGCGGCCATCGCGAATCCGCTCCAGCTTGTCGACCGCACGCGGGTTGAGTTGCGGCGTCACGCCTAGTCTCCTCGGATGTGAACCAGGGCGGCGATTGTGCCACGCCCTGCCCTCAAGCATGGCGGCCGGCGGCCGCTACTGCCGCGCCGCTCGTGGCGGAGCACCGTCGGCAGCCCGCTGCCGGGCACACGGCAATTCCTGCCGCACGCCATTAAAGTTTTGCCGCACCCCGCCCGATACCAGCAGCGGAGGCGGTGAATGACCCCACCGGGACATATCCGCCATAGCTGTAACGATGCCGGCGCAGAACGCGGGCATCCTCGTTCAAGGGGTGCATAGCAATGCCTCAGACGATCAACACCAACATCATGTCGCTGAACGCTCAGCGCAACCTCAACCGCACGCAGTCCGACCTGACCACCACGATCCAGCGCCTGTCCTCCGGCCTGCGCATCAACTCGGCCAAGGACGACGCCGCCGGTCTGGCCATTTCGACCCGCATGAGCACGCAGATCAACGGCCTGTCGGTCGCCATCCGCAATGCCAACGACGGTATTTCCATCGCGCAGACCGCTGAAGGCGCCATGGACGAGATGGTGAAATCCCTCATCCGTGCCAACGACCTGGCCCTGCAGGCCGCGTCCTACAACACCGACGCCGACCGCACTTCGCTCAACCAGGAAGTCAACCAGATCGTCGACGAGTTGAGCCGCGTCGTCAGCCAGACCCGTTACAACGGTCAGGCCCTGCTCGCCGGCGGCTTCAGCGCCGACATCCAGGTCGGCACCAACGTCAACGAGACCATCAACGTCTCGATCAGCAACCTGGCGCCCAGCGGCCTCGGCGTGGCCTCCAGCTACACCGCTGTCAGCACTGCCAGTGACGCGACGTTCGCCGATCGCATCCGCAACACCAATGACACCCTGCTCGACGGCACCACCGACTCCCTCAATGGCGTGGTCCTGAGTGGCGTCGCCGCGGGCAGCACGTCGGATGCCAAGATCGATGCCATCAACACGGTCACCTCGCAGACCGGCGTCAAGGCCTTCGGTTACGGCAACGCCGCGGTCGCCTCGACCGACGTCACCGATGCCGACGCCACCGGCGCCGGCCAGAACATCGGCGCCGGCGCGCTGACCATCAACGGCGTCTCGGTCGACGGCAACGGCGCCGGCACGACCCTGGCCAACCTGGTCACCAACATCAACGCCAAGAGCGGCGAAACCGGCGTCACCGCCGTTCTCGACGCCGGCGGCGCCGCCAACCAGAGCCGTCTGGTGCTGATCAACCGCACCGGTGCCGCGATCAACGTCACCGTGGCCGACGCCACCACCGCCGCCTCCACCGGCTTCGCGGTCGGCGACACCACGGTCGACGCCGGCAGCAACGGCCTGGTCGTCCTCAACGACTCCCTCGGCACCTCCGCCGTCACCTTCGATGCCGCTGCCACGGGTAGCGCCATCACCGGTGTCGCCGCGGCGACCGAGACCCTGGCCGACGCCACGGTGAGTTCGCAGAACGTGTCGACCCAGGCCGGCGCCAACCTCGCCCTGCTCGCTTTCCAGGCCGGTCTCGACCAGCTCAACAGCGACCGTGCGGTGCTCGGTGCGAAGCTCAACCGCTTCGACTCGACCATCCGCAACCTGGAGAACGTGCGCGAGAACGTCACCGCGGCCCGCGGCCGCATCCAGGATGCCGACTTCGCCATGGAGACCGCCTCGCTGACGCGCGCGCAGATCCTCCAGCAGGCGGGTATCGCGATGGTCTCGCAGGCCAACTCGGTACCGCAGGCGGCCCTGGCGCTGCTGCAGTAACCTGAGCCTCAGGCAATCGGTTACAACGCGCCCGGGGCCGACAACGGCCCCGGGCGTATTGCCATACGAGAGATAGCGCCATGGTCACTCACGTCGGTTATCGGAACTACCAGCCCGTTAACGGCGAGACGGGCACGCTGCGCGAACCTGCCACGACGGCGGCAAACCCTGCCGCCCAGTCGTCGCTGCAAGTTGCCACCGAGCCGGTCGCCTCAGTTGCCAGGGACAGCATTCCCGCGCTCGACGCGCGCACGCTCGATTCGGTCGTCGCGGACGTCTCGCGCAACGTGCAGACGCGGCAGCGCTCGCTGCAGTTCAGCGTCGACGAGCACAGCGGACGCACGATCATCACCGTGATCGACAAGGAGACCGAGGAAATCATCCGGCAGATCCCGCCGGAAGAGGTCGTCGCACTCGCGGAACACCTGGATGGCGGCGGAGGCTTCCTGATCAAGGCCGAGGCCTGATCTGGCCCCGTTCTTGCAGCTTCGCCGGCATCTGCATCACATCTGCACGAGGCTAGGCTCATGCTCAGCACCCCTGGAGTCGGCTCCGGCCTGGACATCTCATCGATCATCGACCAGCTCATGGCGATCGAACGCCGGCCGCTGGTCAAGGTCGGTACCCGCCAGGTCGAACTCGAAGCGCGGCTCAGCGCCTTCGGCAAGCTGAAAAGCACCGTCTCGACGTTCGAGAGCGCCATGGCTGGCCTCGAGGACGCCGACAAGTTCAAGTTCTTCCAGGCCACCTCGTCCAACGAAGACGTCCTCACCGCGAGCGCGGCCGCCGGCGCGGCCCGCGGTCGTTACAGCGTGGAGGTCGTACGCATCGCCGAGAACCATCGCATGGCCGCCGCCACGGTGTTCAGCGACACCGACACGACGACCATCGGCACCACCGGCGACACCATGACCATCACGGTGGGCAGCGCGAGCTTCGACGTCGAGTACGGCGACCTCACCCTGGACGGCGTGCGCGATGCGATCAACGAAGCCGGTGCCGCGCACGGGGTGACCGCTTCGCTGCTGCAGGATGACACCGGTTACCATCTCACCCTCGCGGCCGACGATACCGGTTCCGATCACCTGCTCGGGGTCAGCTACAGCGCCACCGACAGCTTCTCTTTCCAGACCCTCAACGCCGACCGCGACGGCAGCGGCGGCTTCACCGGCGCCGACCTCGACGCCGTGCTGACCCTGGAGAACAGCTTCACCGCGACGCGTTCGAGCAACAGCGTCAGTGACGTCATCAGCGGCGTCACCCTGTCGCTGGTCGATGCCGGCAGCGTCACCATCGACGTCGACCGCGACATGAGTGCGATCCGCGGCTCGGTCAACGAGTTCATCGGCGCCTACAACAGCGTCGTGTCGACCACCGCCAAGCTGCGCAACGAAGTACTCGCCGACGAGCGCGCTTCCCTGCTCAGCCTGGAAGCGCGCTTCCGCGGCATTCTGAAC
>JAGQRA010000161.1 GCA_020425885.1 Planctomycetota bacterium
CCCTTTCGTTTGGCTGGGACCGGAGTCGACGCCCGCCGGTCCGGAGGCCGGCGCTGGCTCGAGGTAGCTGCGCAGCATGCGACCCTGAGGATCGCGGCCGAGACCGGCGCGCAGCACGTGTTCGGCGTCCGCACGACCGCGGGCGGCGAGGAAGTGATGGCAGGTGAGGCGAGCCGAGAGCAGGTCCGGGTGGGACTCGACAACGGACCGCAACATCAGCTCGGCGGTGTCGAGATCGCCATGCATCAGCGCCGTGCCATAGAAGTCGGCCGTCATCCCCACCTGCCGGCTGGCCGCAATCGGCGCCAGGCCGAGCCGGGCATGACAGTCGGCCTCATCGGTCATCGCCGGCGAGAACAGCACCCCGGGCAACGGGCGGCGCAACCGCAGCGGCGGCGCCCCGCCAGCCGCTGGCAGCCAATGAACGAGCCTGGCCCGTTCGACCGCCGCAGCATCGAGGCAGCAATCGCGATCGACTCGCCAGGCGGCTTGCGCGTGGCTCGTGGCGAGGATCGTACGCAGCTGCCGCACACCCCCTGACCCGGTGACCCGCAGCCAGAACTCGTACTCGGCGGCCGCGCCGAAAGCCGCGTCGAACCAGCCGTGACGTTCGTGCAGCGAGCGCCGCCAGACGGGGTGCAGACCGACGCAATCGGTCTCGAACTGTCGCCGCCGGGTGAATCGCGGTCGCACCGAGATCGCGACGATCGCATCGGGACGGAACTCGCCGACCTCGCGATCGGTCCAGCCGTCGCTGCCACAGGCGAGCACGGCATCGCCGTGTTCGTCGAGCTCGTCCGCGAGTCGCTCGAAGGCATCGGCGCGGAACGCATCCCCCGGCATCGCGATCGTCAGGTAGGGCGCCCGCGCGGCGGCGGCACAGGCGTTGAGCCGCTCGGCATGGCAGGCCCCGGGCGCCACCTCGACCCGCCGGATCGGTGTCGCCGCCGAGTCGTAGGCCGCCAGCATCGCCAGGCGATCGGCATCACCGGCCGCGACGGCGACCACGATCTCGGCCCGCCGGACCACGCTCTGCACCTGCAGCGCCGACAGCAGCCGCGACAGTTCCCGTCCCGAACCGGTCAGTGGCACGAGCACGCCGAGCCGGATCGATTCCGGCTCCGGCGCGGTGATGCGCGGCAGCATCGCCGCCTGTTCGGCCTCACGCCGTTCGTTCGCCAGCAGCTCACCCAACCGCACCCGGGTGTCGATCGTGTCCTCCTGCAGGCGGCGCATGACCAGCTCGTCGACGGCGACCTCGACCCCTTCGAGCCGCAGCGCCTCGAGCCGTTCGATCGCCTGCGGGAACACGACCGAGCCCTGCGCCAGGCGAACCAGCAGTGCCACCGCGCGCGCCTGGTCGCCGGCCTCGCCGCGGGCCAGCAGGGCATCGGCGAGATCGAGCCGATAGCGGGCGAACCCCGGGTCGAGGGCGGCGGCGCGGTCATGGAACTCGACCTTGCCGGTCTTGCGCGCGAGGTAGCCCCACAACGATGCCTTGATCAGATCGACGAGCACCCGGTTCGTCCCCGATCCACCGCGGCCATCGCGGCACGCGCGCGTCACCACGGTCAGGTAGTCGCGGTAGTTGAAGCAGTCGCTGTGGAAGTCGAACGGCAGCACATCGTCCATCGCCGACACCTGCCAATCGATGTCGGCCTCGAGCGTGTCGTAGGCGAGCTGCAGCGCGCGCGCACGCGCCGCCGGTTCGCCGTGATGCAACGTCGCCCGCACCAGGTTGAGCCGCAGCACGAGATGCTCCGGGAACGCCGCATGCCCCTTGGCGAGCAGCTCGAAGGCATCCTCGAGCAGCGAACGATCCTCGCGTGTCG
Source organism: Planctomycetota bacterium (assembly GCA_020425885.1). The sequence goes on from JAGQRA010000161.1 coordinate 1,833, forward strand.
CCTGGCCGCGGTCGCCGTACCAGACGTACTCGGCCAGGACCTCGCGGGCCATGTCGTTGATCAGCGCCGCCGCGGGCTCACGGCCGAGCTGCGCCCGCAGCTGCATGAAGTTGGCCTGC
>JAGQRA010000018.1 GCA_020425885.1 Planctomycetota bacterium
CGATGCCGCGGGGCTTTGCCGGACTGAGCTGTCGAGGCTTGCTTCCATCCCGAGGCCGTCCATACTCCGCGCTTCCCTTTCCTGAAACCACAACGAAGGACACGACGTGGCCCGCAGACACTGAACACTCTGAGCCCGGCCTGGGTGGGGTGCGGTCTGTATCCCTGATGGGCCACCCGAGAAGGGCCTGATGCGGAGATGACGTAGTTCATCCGGTTTGCGCACAGCCCTTGCGGATCAGAACGCGACGGGAATCGGTCCCGTTCGCGGTGTCGGCGTGCCGTGGCGTGAGACCCGGCATGAACAAGACGCTCCTGATGCTCTCCGCGGCGATCGCCGCATCGCTTCCGGCCCAGGCGCCGCAGTCCTCTGCGAGTCCCGAATGGAAGGACCTGACGAAGTCGGGCATCCCGATCCGCTTCTACGGCTTCTTCCGGATGGACACCTATTACAACACCGCGCGCATGAACAGCGTGGTGCTGCCGGCCACGGTCAATGCCGAGACGACCACCGGCAACGACAACCAGTTCCACATGGACCCGCGACTCACCCGATTCGGGTTCGACATCACGCCGGTCGCCGTCGGCAGCACCAAGCTGACCGGCAAGCTCGAGACCGACTTCGCCAACTTCCCGACGGGCTCGTCGGAATCGCGCGAGACGCCGCGCATCCGTCTCGCCTACATCGATCTCGCGCAGAGCGACTTCGGCCTGCGGATCGGCCAGGACTGGGACATCATCTCGCCGCTTTATCCGGCCGTGAACCACGAGCTGCTGATGTGGAACGCGGGCAACCTCGGCGACCGCCGCTCGCAGATCCAGGGCCGCTTCACGCCGAAGGACACCGGCTTCGAACTCAAGGCGGCGCTCGGGCTGACCGGCGCGGTCAACAACCAGGACCTCGACGTCCCGACCGGCGAACGCGACGGCTTCGACTCGGGCATGCCGCATCTGCAGCTGCGGGCGGCTTTCGATCCGTTCTCGATCGTCGACAACAAGCCCGTGAAGATCGGCGCCTGGGGGATGTATGGCCGCACCGAGACTGACACCAGGTTCAACGGCGAGAACCGCTTCGAGATCTTCGCCGGCGGGCTCGATCTGCAGGTGCCGATCACCTCGGCGCTGACGTTGCGCGGCGAGGTGTGGACCGGCGAGAACCTCGGCGACATCCGTGGCGGCATCGGCCAGACCATCAACACGACGCTGGGCCGCGAGATCGGCTCGAGCGGTGGCTGGGGTGAGGTCGTCTACGCCCACTCGGCGACGACGAAGTTCCACCTCGGCGGCACGATCGACGATCCGACCAACGCCGACCTCAACTCCGCCAACCCGAGCCGCAACATGACCGGCTATCTCGGCACGGTCCTCGACTGGGAATCGGGTCTGCGCACCGGGTTCGACGTCATCTACTGGGAGACCGAGTACAAGGGCGGGACCTCGGGCAACGCGGTCCGCTTCGACCTCTACTTCCAGTTCAACTTCTGACGCGGGGGCGCCGTCAGCCGCTCGAGCCGCCGATGGGCGGCAGCGGGTCTGGCTACATCTGATAGCGGATCAGGTCCTCGTCATCGCCGGTCTCGCCGAGGCATTCGGCGACCAGCTTGTCGTCGATGACGATGTTGTCGCCGCGCCGTTCGCTGGCCTCGAACGACAGATCCTCGAGGCACTTCTCGAGGATCGTCATCAGCCGCCTGGCGCCGATATCCTGCGTCGTCTTGTTGGCGCGGAACGCGACGCTGGCGAGCTTGCGAATGCCGGTATCGGTGAACGACAGCCCGACACCCTCGGTCTCGAACAGCGCCACGTACTGCCGGGCGAGCGCGTTCTTCGGTTCGGTCAGGATGCGGACGAAATCCTCCTCGGTCAGCGAGCGCAGCGCGACCCGCACCGGGAACCGGCCCTGCAGCTCGGGGATCAGCTCGCTCGGCTTGTGGAAGTGGAACGCGCCGGCGCACAGGAACAGCATGTGATCGGTGCGGACGTGGCCGTAGCGGGTGTAGACGGCGCAGCCTTCGACGACCGACAGCAGGTCGCGTTGCACGCCCTCGCGTGAGACGTCGGGGCCGTCGGTGCTGCCGCTGCTGACGATCTTGTCGATCTCGTCGACGAACAGGATGCCGTCGTTCTGCGCGCGGTCGAGCGCCTCC
>JAGQRA010000162.1 GCA_020425885.1 Planctomycetota bacterium
GTCGGCTCACGGGTGCCGAGCCCGGTGCGGCGATGGTGGCGATCGCGGCTCGCGGCGATGCCGGTGGGAGCGCTCATGCATCGGCGCCGATCGATGCCGAGGGCCGCTTCGAGTTCGCGAACCTGCCGGTCGGCAGCTGGGACCTGTTCTACAACGGGGTGTTCCCCGGTGCGGACCCCGGCGGTGCGAAGGTCGCATTCCTCGCGGCGGCGACGGTGGCGGCAGCGGCGAATCGAGAAACCGCGGTCGGGTTGCAGTTCGAGTCGCTGCGCGGCATCGACGTTGGCAGTCTCGATTGCGAACTCGGCGCTTCGCGCGGTGATCCCAGGGTCACCCTGAGGATCTCGCGCGTCGTCGGTGAGGAGGAGTTCGAGGTCGCCGAGGTCGAGCAGTCGTGGACCGCGGCGCCGACGGGTGGGCTGGACCTCGCGGCCGGAGCGCTGCGGCTGTGTCCGGGAGTCTATCGGGTGCGCGTGTTCGCGCCGGCCCTGTCGAAGAGCGCGCAGAGCAGCGGGCAGAAGCCGACGGTCGATACCGTCGTGCGGCTGTAGCGAGGCGCGCACCGGGGACCGGCAGGTGCCGCCGGCCCGGCGTTCATGACCGCCGTGGTCGGACGACCCGCAGGCGTTCGACGCAGACGTACAGCAGCACCGGTACGCTCGCGCACGCGATCCAGAACCACGGTGTCCGCATCGCGGTGACTCCGCGCAGCATGCCGGGACCGAGGAGCATCTCGTAGCCGAGCGCGAGCGCGGCCAGCACCATCAGCATCAGGCTGCCCGGCCGAACGGCCTGACGCGACGCCGGGGTCCGGGTCTCGGCCAGCGCCATCACGGCGACCAGCAGGCCCGAGCACAGGCAGGTGAAGCCGGCCGTCGTGTGCCAGCCCGGCGGTCCGGCGTGGTTGCCGAAGAGGCTGACGAAACGCACGCTGGTCCAGGGCCACCGCGTCGCCAACGCCGTGACCGCGGCGGCGACGAACAGCGCCGGCAGCCACCAGCGGCGATCGGGGTCACGTGGCTGCGGCGCTCGGGGTGAACTCTGGAATCGCATGCTGGGTTCGGTCGGCACGCCTCAGCGATAGGCCACGGTGTAGAGGTTCTGCAAGGTCGCGGAGTTGCTGTTCTGCGGGATGTTGGTGGTGCCGAGCACGAGGCCGGTGCCGGCGTCGAGGCGGACCAGCATCGGCGAGGTCGCGGTCGAGCACTGCGAGGACTGCCAGCTGCCGATGCCGACCTCGGTCTCGTCGGCCGACAGCGACGCGCTCCAGGCGTTCTGCAGCGGCGCCGCCGGCGACCACGGCGTCCAGGTGAAGACGTTCGGGTCGTAGGGATCGAGGTCGAGGCGACCGATCCAGCCGCAGCCGCTGAACCCCGCGATCACGGCGAAACGGCCGCTCTGCGCCAGCGAGAAGCCGTGCGGGGCGCCGCCGAACAGCACCGGCGGCAGGCTCTGCGGTCCGATGTTGTCGATGCCGGCGGTCGTCAGGTCGTGATCGACGAAGGCACCGGTGAGGAGGTCGAAGCGCGCCAGTTCGCCCGGGGTCGCGCCCGGCAGCTGCAGCAGGATCAGGGCGTAGCGATCATCGGGGGTGAGGCGCACCTGGGTGTCGATGTCGAGCGCGCTGGGTTGGTTGACCGGGATCGGCACCGCCGTGACGAGGTTCTGCAGGAACGTCGGCGAGGACTCGTCGGTGTCGACGATGGTCAGCGTGCTCGGCAGCAGGCCGAGCAGCGCGGCGCGGCGACCGTCGGGCGA
>JAGQRA010000163.1 GCA_020425885.1 Planctomycetota bacterium
GACCACCGACAATGCGCCGATGCCGGCGCTCGCCGGCGCCGTCATGCCGGCGGCAGCACCCGGCAACAGCGCCCACGAACCCGAGCCGGGCACGGCACCGCTGCCCGAGGTTCCACCCGAGCAACCTCCAGCGGCGGCACCACCGGCACCGCCACCGAGAACGGTGCCGGTGCCGACGCTCGTGATCGCGGCGGCGCCGAGGACCACGACCCCATCGCCGCCATCGCCGCCGCCGACGCAGCGCAACCCGGCGCTGCCAGCACCGCCGTCGCCGCCGGCGAGCAAGCCACCTGACGCGAAGCACGCGCCGTCGACGAGCACGAGTCCATCGCCGCCATCGCTGCCCGGAGTCGATGTGTTCCAGTAGCCATCGGCACCATCACCGCCGCGGACCGCGGTGTCGTAGAGCGCGACGTGATCGATCGAAGTCGTTCGCAGCAGCAGCCCGACACTGGCCTGCATCACCCCCGGGCGCGCGCGCACGCCATCGGAGCCGCGAACGTCGCAGCGCGTCATCACGAACGAGCCGCCCGCCGCGTTGGTGTTCTGCAGTTCGACCGCGGGCAGGGCCGGACCGGCGGCGACCAGGATCGTACCCCCGGTGGCGAAGGTGCAGTCCTCGATCCAGATCTGACCGGCATTGTCGCGAACCAGCAGGTTGCGCCCCGGATTGAGACCGCTGACGCCCGGCGAATTGCGACGGAAGTCGATGCCCTTGATGACGACGTCCTTGCCGTTCGGGTTGATGATCACGGCCGACACCGCGCTGACCGTGTGCCCCGCCTCCTCGACGATCGTCAGGGCCTTGTCGTTGACGATGAAGGACCCGGCGTTGTAGACGCCCGTGCGGATGCTGATGACGTCCCCGTCCGCGGCCGTGTTGATCGCCGTCTGGATGTCCGGGTATCCCGAGATCCCGCGGATGTCGACGTAGTGCACGGCCTGCGCCGCCAGCGACGAACACGAGAGGGCGAGCAACAGTCGGGTCACCATGGCCAGCCATGGTAGCGACAAACCCGGTGACCGCGGAACCGGGGGCAAGCCCCCCGGCCGTCAACGCATCACCGTGTTGCGGCGCCCCGGACAATCAGAACGCGCCGCAGCGGTGCCGGATGCGCCAGCCCTCGCGTCGTTGCATCACCGCGTCGCGGCGCCCCGGACAATCAGAACGCGACACCGATGCTGAGCATCACGCCGCTGGTGTCGCCGCCGATCGCGCGCAGGCGTGCCACCACCGGCACGTTGTCGTGCTTGTAGAGCAGTTCGCCGAAGACGCCGACGTTCTGGCCGGTCACGGTGGCCGGATCGATGTGCGCCGGCGACGAGGGATCATCCGATTCGAACAGGCCACCGATCGAGTTCACGCTCACGCCAACCGAAGGCTGGAGCCCGAAGAAGCGCACGCCGAACCCGGCCTCGAGGACGACGTCGGCATAGACGAACTCGAGGGTGTAGGCCCCGACGTCCTCGCTGCCGGCCGTGATGTCGATCTCGGCCCGGAACGGGATCAGGAACTCGAGTTTGCCGGTCGAGCCGACCTGCGGCGCGCCGGCGACACCGCCACCGAGACCGACGTTGCCGAAGTCCGTGACCAGCAGGTTCGGTGCCCGGAACTCTTCGGCGTAGAGCTGGAAGAAGCCGCCGACCCCGCGGCCGAAGGTGGCACGGAAACCCGTCCGATCGCGCTCGGAGTCGGGCAGGGTGAAGGTCGTGCCGCCGTCGAACTCGACCTCGAGTTCGGAGAACGTGAGGCTGTCGTGGAACACCTCGAGCCGAACGCCGGTCTCGGCGTACGGCTTGCGCGGAGGCATGGCCAAGAGGTCCGTATCGAAGCTCCGCTCCGATGCGCCGGATCGGGCCGGTGTCTCGCGCAGACCGACGGCGCCGGCGTCACCGACGTCGGCACGGTCGCGTTCGAGCTCGTTCAGGACGCTGTCGGTCGCGGGCGAATCCAGGGCTGGGGCGACTGGCTCGCCGGCCTCGTACTCCAACCCGGCGCCGAACGGGAGCGTCGTCTGGTAGCGCAACTGGCCGCAGGCCGGCAGCAGGATGACGAGGAGGGGAGCAAGGGTCAGCAAACCCGACGGTGTCTTTCTCTGGTTCATGGTTTGAGCTGTTTGCAGCGTGCCGAAGCACCGGTGGACTCACAGGGTGTGAAACGCTAGCGCCGAAGGTGGAGCAATCAACGAGGCCGAGCGGCGGACAGCGATGTGCCGCCGCGAAGTCGGCCGGACAACGGGACTGAAACTCGTGCCACCGGCAGCCCTTGTTCGCGGCGCAGGACCTGTCCACGGATTCCCGGCAATCCAAACCGACCAGCCACCGACTGGGCCCGGGCGGTCATCTGCCCGCCGCATTCGCCGCCGCTCTCGCCGATGCCTCCGCCCGCTTCCGCTGCATGAACGCCACCAGGGTCCCGACCCACTTCCGCTGCCACTCGGGCAACGCCTCGACATCGATGGCGGCGACCAGCGACTCGGGCAGATCGAGGCTACCGATCGTCAACAGCTCGGTCGCGAAGGCCAGGGTCGCGGCCGGATCCTGCGGCGCGACGCGGCGCCAGCCACTGACGACCTCGAGGGCGCGGCCTGAACGTGACTTGTCGGCCCCTTGCCAGATCACGTAGTACTCGCCGGCCGTCTTGTCCGGCAGATCGCAGGCCTCGTCGACCCAGGCCCGCACGTCCTCGCGCAGGGTGTCGCGAAGCTCGCCCTGCAGACCATCGTCCATCAGCAACGCGGCGCCGATCATCAGGCCCTGGAGCAGGAGCGTGCGCCGCTCGAGAACGCCCGACGGCAACGTCAGGGCCTTGTGCAGCGCCTTGACGGCTGCATCACGGTCCGCGGTCAAGCCCGTGAGCATGGCGTAGATCATCGGCACCGTGCCCTCGACGCTGCGATCGACGATCTCGACCAGGGCCGCCTTCAGCCGGCCGGAGAGGTCCTTGTTGTGATCTCCCTTCAGGGCGAGCCAGAGTGGCCGGTAGACGTTGACGATGGCGGGCGGGGTTCGCAGGAACGCGACCCCCGACGGCACGCTGCCCTCTTCCGGCAACGCATCTTCGATGGCCCGCTGCAACGGCACGATCGTCGTGACGACCCTCATCAGCACCGAGAAGTCGAGCCCCGACGACTGCGACAGGCCCTCGCGCAACTTCTCGTTCATGTAGGGGCCCAACGCGACGGCCCTGTAGATCATCTCGGCCAACCGGGCGTCCTCGCGGCCGAACCGCTCGCCGATCTGGTCGAGGATTGCCTGCGCGGCGTCTTCGTCACCGCTGATGCCCACCACCGCCAGCGAGTAGAACCAGGTCTGCGGATCGTCGGGGTAGATGGACTCGAGGACGTCCTTGAAGCGCAACGCCGCCTCGAATTGCCCCATCAGCAGGAGAGTCGTGCCGAGGCTGTCGTTGACGCGCCGGTGGTAGGGATCGTGACGGCGCGCCTGCAGCAGCAGCTGCAGCACCTCCTGCGGATCGTCGGACAGCAGCGCGCGCATGTAGCAGCGGTCGGCCGGGGCCAGAGCATGACTCTCGGCATCGAGTTCGAGCGCCCGCGACGCGGCGCCGAGATCGCGCAGCGGATCACGCAGCCGATCGACACCGAGGTCCGCGAGCAACACCTGCAGATTGGCGTCGTCGTCGGCTCCCGAGATCGTGGCCAGCAGCTCGGTGGCCTCGGAGTAGCGGCGCGCATTGTCCAGGGCCCCGACCCTGAGGATGGCCAACCGCCGATCGTCGATGGCCCCGTTCGCGACGGCCTCGTCGTAGAGCGCGAGTGCCCGCACGAAGTCGCCGCGACGAGCCGCGGCCTCGGCCGCCGCGAGCAGCGACTCGCCGGCGGCCACGCGCAGCGCGAACTCCTTCTCGGCCTTCTCGCGGGCCAGGTTCTCGTTCTGCTGCGCGGTCTCGGCCCGCGACGCCGACAGCGTCGAGTTGCGCTTCTCCAGCGCCGCCACCTCGTTGGCCCGGATCCAGCCATTGACCGCGAGCAGCGTCACCGTCGTCAAGGCCAGGAACAACC
>JAGQRA010000164.1 GCA_020425885.1 Planctomycetota bacterium
ACCCCCTCCCGCGACAGCCAAGTTGCACCGCCGCGCCAAAAAGGGTTGGCAGACCGTCCCACCATCCCCGTAAATGCGCGGCCCCACGTCCGCACCGGGAAGCCATTCCCGTCATCCCCGTGACCCCCGACCCGAGCGGTGCTCATGCGAAGCCCCTGGCACCTCCCTGCCTTCATCCTCCCCCTGCTGCTTTGCGCCGCCCAGGCCGTGGCACAGATCGAAGAGCCGCCGCCACCGCCCGCCGAAGGTGAGCAGCCGGCCGCGACCGGCACCGAACAGAATCCGTCGGGCGCCGATCGGGAGCGCGGCAATCGCGAACGCCGCGGCAACCGCCCCGGCGGGCCCGGCCGCCGCGGTCCGCGCCGCGCGCCGATCGCGATCGAGGCCGGTCACATCCACCCGGTCAGCGGCCCCGTGATCGAGGACGGCATCGTCCTGATCCGCGGCGATCGCATCGTCGCCATCGGCAAGAAGGGCGAGGTCGAGGTACCGGCAGATGCGACCACGCGCTCGTTCCCGACCGGCCACGTCTATCCCGGACTGATCGACGCCAGCACCGACGCCTTCACCGACCCGGCGATCAGCAACGCCAACCTCGACCCCGGCCTCGCCATCGGCGACGACCTGCAGCCGCGCCACAATCGCGACGATCAGCTGGCGGCGGCCGGCATCACCACCGCCTACACCGCCGGCCGTGGCGGACAGGGCGCGATCGTGCGGCCGACGCACACCGGCTTCGAGGTCTGGCCGGAGAAGGAGCACGCCGGACTGCAGGTGCGGATGACGAACGGGCCGACCCCGTCGCACGCGTTGCAGCGCCAGCAACAGCTCGAAGGCCAGCTGCGCCTGTTCGACGGCCTCGACAAGTACAAGAAGGCCAAGGAAGACCACAACAAGGCACTCGACCAGTACCAGAAGGACTGGGAGGCCTACCTCGAGTACCACAAGAAGAACAAGGGCTCGGCCCAGCCGGCGCCGGCCACTCCGTCGGCGGAGACGCCCGCGGAGCGTCCCGCCGGGGGGCCTGGGGGCGATCGTCCATTCCGGCGCGGCCGGCGCCCGCCGGGCGGCGGCGGCAATGCCGAAGCAGGCGAGGCCGACGACATCGATCGTGCCCTCGAGCTGTTGCTCGAACTCGCCGCCCAGGACCGTTCTGGTCGGAGCGGCTCGAGCCGAACCGAGCCGGCAGCCGACACTGCTACTCCGCAGGAGCCAACCCCCAAGCCACAGGGACAGGATCCACCGCAGGGACAGAATCCGCGCGCGGGCCAACCCGAGGCCGCCGGCGAGAAGAAGAACGAGGCTCCCAAACGCCCGACGTACCCCAAGGCCCCGCCCGAGGATCCGGCCAAGGAGACCCTGCTCGCGGTGCTCGACGGCAAGATGCCGCTGCGCGTCGAGGCCCACCGCCCCGACGAGCTGCGTGCCGCGCTCACCTTCCTGAGCGAGAAGGAAGTGCCGATCCTGGTGCTCGAGAAGGCCTACGGCGCCTGTGCGATCGCCGCCGATCTGGCCGCGACCGGCGCCCAGGTCGTGCTGACCGACGTGCTGCCGAGCAGCATGCCGAAGGCCTACGAGGACTTCGATCCCCAGGCGCTGCCGGCGAAGCTCGATGCCGCCGGTGTCCCCTTCGCGATCGCCTCCGGCGGTGCCCGGCTCGCGCCGCTGTTGCCGACCATGGCCGCCGCCGCGATCGGCAAGGGCCTGGCGCCGGCCAGCGCGCTGCGCGCGATCACCCTGACCGCGGCCGAGATCCTCGGCGTGCAGCAGGACACGGGCTCGCTGCAGACCGGCAAGTTCGCCGACCTGGTCGTCTTCGACCGCCCGCTGTTCGAGAGCGACAGTCACGTGCTGTTGGTGCTCGGCAGGGGCCGCACCGAGTTCGAGGTGAAGTGATGAGCATGGCGATGACCGAGATGCGCAGATTCCCCTCCCTGGCGACCCTGGCCGCCATCGCCGTCAACGCGGCGTTCGGCGCGGCCCTCGGCGCGCAGGACGTCCTCGTCTCCGCGGCGCACATCACGATCGCACCCGATGCGACGCTGTCGCCCGGCAGGCTCCTGATCCGCGACGGCAAGGTCGCCTTCGTCGGCGACGAGATCCCGAGCGAGGCGCGCCAACGCGCGCGCAAGCTCGACTACGGCGAGGCCACGATCATCCCCGGCTTCGTCATGGCGCAGACGACGATGGGTCAGGACCAGGACCTCGCCGAGGCCGCCTTCGCATTCACGCCGGACCTGCTGGCGGCCGAGGCGTTCGATCCCTGGCACGAGGACCTGGCGGCTCTGGCCGGTCTCGGCATCACCTCGTTCGCGTTGTCGCCCTCGCCGCGCAACGTCGCCGGCGGCATCGCCGCGCTCTGCAAGCCCGGCCGCGATCACGCCCGCACCGCCGATCGCGAGCTGCACCTGCAGCTCTCGCTGATCGGCGCCGCGCGCGATCAGAACCGGGCTCCGACCTCGCTGCTCGGCGCGATCGACATGCTGCGCACCGGCTTCCGCGATGCGAAGCAAGGCCTGCAGGGCGGCACCGACATCGCGGTGCTGCGCCAGGTGCTCGACGGTTCGCGCCGCGCCTTCATCCACGCCTCGGACTACACCGAACTCAACGCCGCCCTCGATCTCGCCAAGGAGTTCGCGTTCGAACCCGTGCTGGTCGGCGCCGCCGAGGCCGAGAAGGTGCTCGGGCGGCTGGTGCAGCAGAAGGTCGCGATCGTGCTCGGCACGCTGCGCCCCGAGATGCGACTCGCCGAGCTTCAGCTGCCGGCCACGCTGGCCCGGGCCGGCGTGCCGTTCTGCTTCGCCGGCGACCCCGGCCAGCTGCGCCTCTCGGCCGTGCTCGCCATCCGCCACGGCCTCGACCGCAAGCTCGCGCAGCAGGCCCTGACCCGCACGCCGGCCCTGTTCCTCGGTCAGCAGGCCTCGATCGGTTCGCTGCGCCAAGGCTGCGCCGCCGACTTCACGGTCTGGAGCGGTGATCCGCTCGATCTCACCAGTTCCCTTCTCGCCACCTGGGTCGACGGCGTGCGACTCGAGGGCGACCAACCGGCAGGAGCCCGCTGATGCGCCTCACACTCGTCACCCTCGTCGCCGTGTTCGCCAGCGCGGCGAACTCGGCCGCGCAGGACAAGGTCACCGTCTACAAGGGCGCGCGCATCCTGCCGGCCGGTGCCGCGGCGATCGACGGCGGCGTGCTCATCGTCCAGAACGGCAAGATCCAGTCCGTCGGCGGCGCCTCGACCCCGCTGCCTGCCGACGCCAGCATCGTCGACTGCACCGGCAAGACCATCACCCCCGGTCTCGTCGACGCCTCGTTCCGCGGCAGCAACAACACGAACGACCTCAACGAGCAGAGCGACGAGGTCACGCCGCACCTGCGCGTGCTCGACTGCCTCGATCCCGCCGATCCGGTCTTCAGGGCGGCGCGGCGCGGCGGCGTGACCTCGGTTCACGTCATGCCCGGAACCCGCAACGTGATCGCCGGCCTCGGCTGCGCCGTCAAGACCTGGGGCAGCGACCCGGCGAAGATGGTGCTGGCCCGCGACACCAGCCTGCGCATCGTCATGGGCAGCGAACCTTCGCTCGGCAATCGCGCCATTCGCGGCGGCCGCGTCGAGTCGATGTACTACCGCCGGCCGACGACGCGCATGGGCGTCGTGTGGGAGGCGCGCAAGGCGTTCTACGACGCCAAGGAGGACATGACGCTGAACGCGCCGCCATCGGGCAGCGCGCCGGGTCGCGAGATCCTCAAGCAGGTGCTGCAGGGCAAGCTGACCGCCTATACGACGGCGCGCAGCGAGCAGGACATCCGCACCGCGCTGCGCCTGGCCGCCGAGTTCGGCTACCAGACCGTCATCGACGACGCCCAGGACGCCCACTACGTCATCGGCGAGCTCGCCGACGCCAAGGTCACGGTGCTGCTCGGCGCGCCGAGCGCGACCGCGGTCTCGGGCACGGCCGGCCGTGACGGTGCCGATCCGCGCGGCGCCACCGCCGTGCTGCTGGCCCGCGCCGGCGTGCCGTTCGTCATCACCACGGGCAGCAACCCGGACGCTCTCGATCTGGTGCGCGAGGCGATGTTCGCCGCGCGCAACGGGCTGTTGCCCGAACGCGCGCTCGATGCGGTCACGATCGAGCCCGCGCGCCTGCTCGGCATCGACGCTCGTGTCGGCAGTCTCGCCGCCGGCAAGGACGCCGACTTCGTCATCTGGTCCCACCATCCACTCGACCCGGCTGCCCTGGCCGAAACGGTCTGCATCGACGGCCTCGAGGTCCAATCACAATGAACTCCCGACTCCTCTGCGCCGCCCTCGCGGCATCGTTCGCGACCACCGTCGCCTCCCAGGACGTGGTCGCCGTCAAGGCCGGCAAGCTGCTCACCATCAGCGGGCCGGTGCTCGAGAACCAGATCGTCGTCATCGAGAACGGCCGCATCACCGCGATCGCCGCCGCCGACGGCTTCGAGATCCCGTGGACGGCCAAGGTCATCGACGCCAGCGACAAGGTGGTGCTGCCGACCTGGGTCATCGCCCACAGCGACGGCGGCATGGGCCACGGCGGCAACAACGAGAGCATGCAGAACGTGTCGTGGCTGTCGGTCGCCGACGCCGTCGACCCGGCCGCGGAGTACTTCGAGGACGCGCTGCGAGCCGGCGTCGGCACCATCCACGTCATGCCCGGCAACAACACTCTGCTCGGCGGCTCCGGCCTGGTGCTGCGCCCGTTCGGCCGCACCGTCGAGGACATGACGATGTCCGCCAACACCGGCATCAAGATGTCGCTGCAGAATCAGCGCGGCGGTCGCCTGCAGCAGATCCGCGAGCTGCGTCGCGCGCTGGCCGACACCCGCGACTACATGGCCGACTTCGAACGCCGCAAGAAGGAGTTCGAGCAGGAGCAGGAGGCCGGTGCGATCCCCGCCGACAAGAAGTGGACCGAGGAGTACGACCGCACCAAGAAGGCCGCGATCGCCCTGATCGAGAAGAAGTCGAAGGGCTGGCTCTACGTGCCGACCGCCGCCGAGGTCCCCGAGGCGCTGCGCCTGTCGCAGGAGCTCGATCTGCAGATCGTCCTCGGCCAGAACATCGACGAGGGCATCGCCATGGTGCAGCGCTTCGGCAAGCCGGTCGTGCTCGATGACCAGATCGAGTACTACGAGGAGGACGAGGAGACCAAGCAGCAGAAGAAGATCTGCACCGCCAGGATGCTCGCCGACGGCGGCACGACGTTCGCCCTGACCCTCGGCAGCAACGGCCCCACGAGCTATCCCTGGTGGCAGCTCGGCACCTGCGTGCGCAACGGCGTCGACCGTCGCACCGCCCTCGAGGCGCTGACCATCGTGCCGGCCACCATCCTCGGGCTCGAGGACCAGATCGGCACCGTCGCCGTGGGCAAGCTCGGCAACCTGCAGATCCTGACCGGCGACCCGATGCAGGCGACGACGTGGGTCGACACCGTGCTGCTCGAGGGCG
>JAGQRA010000165.1 GCA_020425885.1 Planctomycetota bacterium
AAGGTCGCCGCGCGGGCGCGGATGCCGGTCGGAAACAGCGCGCGCAGGAAGGCGTGTTCTTCCTGCCAGTCGACCTCGGTCTCGATGGCGAGGTAGCGGCTGCCGGCCGCGAGCACGTAACGCTGCACGACGCGGCTGTGGCCGAACGCGTGCGTCACTTCGATCGCGCCGCGCAGCGGTCCGTCCTCGACGACCGCGATCGTGACCGGCCCGTCGAGCTCCGTGCCGCGGTCGGTGTAGTCGAAGTCGACGTCCCATGCCTCCCAGCGCCGCGGTCGATCCTCGTAGACGACCAGCTGATTGAGCGGCAGCGGCCCGCCGTGGTCGTCGCGACCGCGCAGCGCATCTGCGTCGCAACCCGCCGCCGTGAACTCCGCGATGCGGCCGGCGGCGTCGAGGGTGACCGCCAGCAGACCGTTCCGCAGCCTGTTCGCCGTCGTCGTCACCGGCGCCACGGCAGCGGGGAGCGCCTCGGCCGCGCCGACCACGACTGCGCCGAGCGCCGGCACGTCGGCGATCCAGCGCGGCGCGCCGGCCACGGTGACGACGCCGGAGCGGCGGTGCGAGCACGGGTTGAACAGCAGCCAGGACGACGGCGCCGGGCCGTCATCGACGCACCCGCCGAGCCGCGCCGCCAAGGCGCCGAACGCGGCCTCCTCGGCCGCGGCCAGCTCGTCGTCGAGCGCTGCGAACGCCGCGCGCGCGTCGTCGTAGACCGCAGCGATCGACGATCCCGGCAGGATGTCGTGGAACTGGTGCAGCAGCACCGTCTGCCAGCACGCCTCGAGCCGCTCGCCGAACGCCGCCCGCGCCGCCGCGTCGCCGGCACCGGCCAGCAACGTCTCGATCACGCGCAGCCGCTGCTCGGCGCGCGCGTTGGCCTGCTTCAGCCAGGCCGCCGTCGTCAACGTGCCGCGGTGCTTCTCGAGGTAGAACTCGCCGTCCCAGACCGGCAGGTCGCGGCCCTCGCGCGCCCGCGCCGCTGCCCGCTCTCGGTGCAGCGCCGTACAGAACGCGTCGATCGTGCCGGGTTCTACGGCCGGCATGCCTTCGCAGTCGGCAGCCAATCGACCGCGCGTGATCGCCTCGGCGGTGGGGCCGCCGCCGCCATCGCCGAAGCCGAATGGTTGCAGCCAGCGCGTCACCGTGCTGCGCGTCTGCTGCACCTCGCGCAGGTCGTTGCGGATCAGCTTCTGTTCGCCGTGGCGCAGCTCGGCCGGCTGCAGCTGGGCGTTGTAGTCGTCGCCCGGGGTGAAGTGGGTCACGATCTCGGTGCCGTCGATGCCGCGCCAGCGGAACGTCGTGTGCGGGAACGCGGTGCGCTCGGACCACACGAGCTTGTTGGTGACGAACGTGTCGAGCCCGGCGAGCGCGCACAGCTGCGGCAGCGAGGCCGGGAAGCCGAAGGTGTCGGGCAGGTAGAGGTGACGCTGGCGGCCGCGGGCGCCGAAGCGGTCCTCGAACCAGCGCGTGCCGACGAGCAGCTGGCGCACGAGCGACTCGCCCGACGGCGCGTGACAGTCGGGCTCGACCCACATCGCGCCGCCGGCCTCCCAGCGCCCCTCGGCGACGCGTACGCGGATGCGCTCGAACAGCGCTGGCGCGTCGCGCTCGACGAACGCGTACTGCTGCGCCTGGCTGGCGACGAAGCAGAAGTCGTCGTGCCGTTCCATGAGCTCGAGCACGTTCGACCAGCTGCGCAGCAGCTTGCGCCGGGTCTCGCGCACCGGCCACAGCCAGGCGGTGTCGATGTGGGCGTGGCCGACGGCGGTGCATCGCGTCGCCGCCGTCCCGCCGCCGGCGCCGCGCAGCAGTTCGTCGAGTTCGGCCTCGCGGGCCAGCAGTGCCGCCGGTTCGGTGTCGCCCCGCGTCAGCCACAGCCGCAGGCCGCGGATCAGTCGATGCGCCCGCGCCGACTCCGGCGGCACCGCCAACGCCACCTGGCGCGCGAACAGCAGCTTCTGCTGCAGCCGCCACAGCGCGGTGTCGACGGTGACGAGCTCGCAGTAGGCGACGCGGCCGGGTTCCTGGTCCTGCCAGCGGCGGTGCTCCTCGGGCGGATCCCAGAAGAACGTGCTGACGCCGAACGGCCGGAGGCACGCCGCTTCGACGAAGAGCTCGACGTTCTCGTTGCCAGCGGCCGCGGTGAACAGCAGGCAGGTGTCGCGGTTGTCGTCGAAGCCCTGGCGCGGCGCGCCGTCCTGCCACAGCAGCGCCTCGGTGCAGCTGCAGAACCGCAGCGCCACCGCCTTCCCCGCCATCGCCGCCGGTACCCGGCCGCGGATGCGGAACCAGGCCGTCGACCACACCGGTCCCCAGCGGAAGCCCGGCGCGATCGGTCGGTAGTCGGCGGCGACTGCCATGGCCAGCGGCACCGGTTCGGTGGTCTGCCACACGGCGAGCTCGAGGTCGGCGCGCTGCACGTGCACGGCCGGCCCGAGCACCTCGGTGGCGAAGGCCTCGAAACGGATCGCGATGTAGTCGTGGTCGCCTATGCCGATCATCGGGCGGCGACCATAAGGGTCGG
>JAGQRA010000019.1 GCA_020425885.1 Planctomycetota bacterium
CATCATGGTGCGAAGGTGGCGGCGGCGTTCGCGGCCATGCGACCGATCACCGGCGAAGCCGATCTCGCGGCACCGGCGGCGGCGCTCGAGCTGCTGGGGCGGCCGATGCGTGCCGCCCATTGGGTGGTGGAGCGCGCCCGCGAAGGCCTGCCGCCTTGGCGATTCGTCGCCGGCATCGTGCAGGTGGCGAGGAACCTCGGCGACGAGGTCATGTGGGGTGAGGTCGCCGAGCTGATCGAGCGCATGGCGGCGGTCGGGCGGCAGCAGCCGCGGTCGCGGTCCGCCTGCTGATCCGCCGTCGCAGCGCAGTTTCGTTACGGCCCCGGGCCGGCGCCGGTCGAAGGTGCCGGCATGACAGGCCGTCTCGCATGGTGGACCATTCCGGGCGCGATCGTCGTGCTGGCGCGCGTCATCACCTTGTCGCCGGGGTCGATCGGGTCGCCACGGCCATCGATGGCTGCGAACGCCCCCGGATCGTCGGGTGCCGTTGCTGCGATCGCGACCGAGCGGTCGGCGGCGGCGCAGCCCGCCGCGCTGTCGGAGCTCAGCGGGCCGGTCATCGTGCAGGACGTCAGCGGCCGGCGCCGCGGCCCGCTGTGGCTCTCGTTCGACAACGCCCTGATCCTGCAGCTGCCGGCGGCCACCGCGGGCACCACGGTCGAGCTGAGTCTGGAACGCTATGCGGGGGATGACGGGCAGCGTAGCGAATGGCTGGCGGCGAGCCTGCCGGTGCGGGCGGACGCCACGTTGCCGTTCGCGAACTTGCCGGCCGGACGCTACGCGCTCGAGATCAGCTGGAACGTGGCGGGTGCCGCGCAGCGGATCGTGCGCGACCTCGAATCGCCGGGCACGATCGACCTGCGGTAGTCCGCTTCTCGGCACCGAGCTACGCTTGCGCGGGTGAGAACGACTGCTTCGCTTTCCCCGTTCCTGTTGCTGTCGGTCGTAGCGGCGCCGCTTCAGGCCCAGGCCGGATTGCTCGATGCGCAACGCATCACCTCGGCCGAGTTCGCGCCGCAGCGGTTCGGCCCGGCGCGCTGGCTCGACGGCGTCCACTACGCCACGCTCGAGCCGCAGGTCAAGGACGGCAGCCGTGGACCGCTCGAGCTCGTGCGCTATCACGCCGTGACCGGTGAACGTGAGGTCGTGGTCAGCGCGGCGATGCTGTGGGTCGGGTCGCGCGGCGCGGCGCTGGCGATCGAGGACTACGCCTTCTCGCCCGACGGCGCGCAGCTCCTGGTGTTCACCGACAGCGAGCGGGTCTGGCGGCAGAACACCCGTGGCGAGTACTACGTGCTGCCGCTCGACGGCAGCGCCGAGCCGGTCCGGATCGGCGGCGACCTGCCGCGGTCGAGCCTGATGTTCGCCAAGTTCTCGCCCGACGGCCGGCGCATCGGCTACGTCGCGCAGAACGACATCCACGTCGAGGATCTCGGCACGCACAAGCGCACGCAGCTCACCGTGGACGGTTCGGCTACGATCATCAACGGCACCTTCGACTGGGTCTACGAGGAGGAGTTCGACTGCCGCGATGGCTTCCGCTGGAGCCCGGATGGCAGCTCGATCGCCTACTGGCAGCTCGACTGCAGCGGGGTCGGCGAGTTCTGCATGATCGACAACCTCAGCGATCGCTACGCGCGGGTCGTGCCGGTGCAGTACCCGAAGGCCGGCACCACGAACTCGTCGTGTCGCGTCGGCGTGATCCCGGCCGCGGGCGGCAACACGGTGTGGATGAAGACGCCGGGCGACCCGCGCGAGACCTACCTGCCGCGCATGGAGTGGCATCCAGGCGGCAGGGAGCTGATGGTGCAGTGGTTGCCGCGGCAGCAGAACTGGCTCGTCGTCTACGGTTGCGACGCCGAGAACGGCGCCGTGCGGGTCGTGCACGAGGAGCGCGATGCGGCCTACGTCGACGTCCGCGACGACTTCCGCTGGGTCGAGAACGGCGAGCGCTTCTTCTGGACGACCGACGCCGGCTTCGTCGATCAGCAGCGCGACGTCGCCTGGCGCGAGGCCGGCACGATCTTCTGGGACACGCGCGGCAAGCACGTCCTCGTGACCCGAATGCCGCTGACGCATGGGTTCGACGTCATGGGCGTCGACCACGCCGACATCGATCACGACCTGCTCTACGTCTCGGCCTGCGATGGCAACGCGACGCAGAAGTACCTGTTCGCCAACAAGGGCGGGCAGAGCGTGCGGCTGACACCGCGCGATCAGCCGGGATGGCACGACTACCAGGTCTCGGCCGACGGTTCGCTGGCGATCCACACCTTCTCGGCGTTCGACCAGCCGCCGGTCATCGACCTCGTCGAGCTGCCGGCGCACGAACGCGTCCGGGTGCTGGTCGCGAACGATGGCCTACGTCAGCGCTACGCGGCGCTGCAGAAGGGCGACAACGAGTTCTTCCAGGTGACGACCGCGGACGGCCACACGCTCGACGGCTGGACCATGTATCCGCCGGACTTCGACGCGAGCAGGAAGTGGCCGGTGCTGTTCCATGTCTACGGCGAGCCGTGGTCGCAGACGGTCAAGGACACCTGGTTCCTCGGCCATCACCTGTTCCACCGCTGGCTGACGCAGCGTGGCTATGTCGTGATGTCGATCGATGCCCGCGGCACCCCGGCGCCCAAGGGGCGCGACTGGCGCAAGGCGCTGTACCAGCAGATCGGGGTCGTCAGTTCGCACGACTGGAACCAGGCCGTGACGGCACTCCTGGCCAAGCAGGATTGGATCGATCGTGAACGGCTCGCCATCTGGGGCTGGTCGGGTGGCGGCGCGATGACGTTGAACATGCTGTTCCGCCATCCGAAGCTGTTCGCCGCCGGCATGGCGGTGGCGCCGGTCACCGACATCTCGCTCTACGACACGATCTACCAGGAACGCTACTGCGGTGACCCGCGGCTGGTGCCGGAGGTCTATCGCGAGTGCTCGCCGATCACGTTCGCGGCGAACCTGCAGGCCCGGCTGCTGCTGGTCCACGGCACCGGTGACGACAACGTGCACTTCCAGAACAGCGAGCGCCTGTTCGATGCCTTGGTCGCCAATGGCAAGCTGTTCGAGTATCTGGCCTATCCGAATCGCACCCACGCCATCCGCGAAGGCGCCGGGACGCGGCGCCACCTCTACGGGTCGCTGGCCGACTTCCTGCAGCGTCGGGTGCCGGCCGGCGGGATCGCCCGCGCGGCCGGCGACGGCGGCCGATGAGCGGCTTCGTCGAAGCCGCGCGGTTCGCCTTCGTGCCGCGTCTCGAGGCCGCCACAGCCGACATCCGTCGCGAGCTGCGGGCGCTGCCAGCGGCGGCGTTCGCGCCCGCGGCCGATTCGTTGACCACGGTCGAGGCCGGCTACGACGAGACCGGCTGGCTCTACTTCGATCTCCACGGCGATGGCGACTTCGCCGTCAACCGTGCCCGCTGTCCGATCACGGCGGCGGCGGTCGCCGAGGTCCCCGGCCTGCGCAACGCCGGCTTCTCCCGCTTCGTCGCCGGCACCCACCTGTACCCGCACCGCGGTGAGCTGCCGGGCGTGCTGCGCTGCCACCTGCCGCTCGAGGTCCCGGCCGGCGATCTCGGCATCCGCTTCGGCGACGAGACCAGGCGCTGGCAGTTCGGCCGCTGCCTGATCATCGACGACACCCAGGAGCACACCGCCTGGAATCACGGCGATGGCGACCGCGTCGTACTGCTGATCACGTTCACCGACGATCGGGCGTCGGTGGCATGATCACCGCGTGAACAGGTTGATGAACTGATTGCTGGTCTCGAACTGCGAGCCGGCGTTGATCGTCAGCGCCTGGCTGTACCAGACCGTGCCCGTGAGCGGCACGCTGCCGGGGGCGCTGAACGGCAGCGTGTAGTGGCCGGCGGGGTCGGTGAAGCCGATGAACGTGACGTAGTTGCCGCCGACCAGGATCGGCGGCACGCCGTTGATCAGGGTCGGGCCGGCCTGGCTGCCGAGCGCCCACATGAACGGCTGCGGACCGGCCGTCGTGATCGACAGCGTGAGGGGGGAGCCCTGGGTGGCCTGCTCGGGCAGCAGCGTCATCGACGTCGACAGCGGTACGGCGCCGGTGGTCGAGTAGATCTCGAGGTCGTCGATCTGCCAGCCACCCATCTCGACCTGGGCGTCGCTGTTGAGGTCGAACTCGATCACCACCGACGGGTTGTTGTTGGCGCCGGAGAGGTACAGCATGAACGTCGTCCAGCCGCTTTCCTGGATCACGTAGTAGCTCTGGTAGATCATCACGCCGTTGACCCGGACACTGAGCTGGTCGGCCGAACTCGACTCGCAGCTGGCCCAGCGCTTGCACCGCATCCAGACATTCGTCTTGCCGGTGCAGTCGATCGGCGGCGAGCGCAGCCACGAGTAGCTCGACGGCGAGTAGGCGCCGTTGCCGGTGAGGTCCGTACCGGCGCAGAAGTTGCCACTGGCGGCCGCGGTCGGGTCGGTCCAGCCCCAGCCGCTGGCGCCGTTCGGGGTCGCGATCTCCCAGTCGTCGGTGCCGTGGTACGAGCCGTGGGTCCAGCCGACGCCGCCGCTCTCGAAGTCCTCGGTCCAGAACACCTCGTCGGCCAGGGTGGCGTAGGTGTACTCGCCGCTGGCCGGCATGCGAAACTGCTGGCCGCTGCCGTGAGCTGCCTCGAAGTGGTAGCTCATCGGCTGCGGCGCGGCCATGCCGGGCAGCAGGGCGCGGTAGCGGTCAGGCGTGGTGGTGGGTGACATCAGGCGCACGCGCGGCTGGCCATCGTCATAGTGCAGCCGCACCTGGGCGAACGCGCCGGTGTTGGGCACGGCGTCGATCTCGACGAAACGCGGCACCAGCTGGTCACGGGTCGCCTGCAGCACGGTCGGGTCGGCGAGGTAGCCGTCGCGGAGCTGCGGGTAGGGCAGGCTGTGCGCGTTGCAGGCCGCGACCAGCTGGCTGTAGTGCGGCGTGCCGTTGGTCAGGTTGCCGTCGTCGTCGTCGGCGATGAAGGCCTGCAGCACGGCGCCGGGCTGGTCCTCGGCGTCGGCCGCGATCGAAGCCAGCACGACGTCGTTGCTGATGGCGATCGCCTGGGCGGTGCCGAACTGGCTGCGCAGGTTCTGCCGGAACTTCCAGGCGAATCCCATCCACGACTGCCCCTGCGCGTGCGGCCCGTTGCCGGTCGGGTACTGGCGCGTGTTGTTGCCGTTGCGGATGCCGCTGCCGTTGGTGTAGAAGCCCTGGCCGATCACCGGATCGTCGAGCAGGTAGAGGCTGCAGATGTCACCCCAGCCCTCGCTGAGGCCGTTGGTCTGCGAGATGCCGCCGTAGCGGTCGTCGAGGCCGTGGCCCCATTCGTGCGACACCACCGAGGCGCTGGCGGTGTTGTTGCAGCTGCCGGCGGCGTGGTAGAAGTTGATCGAGTTGCCGACGTAGTAGGCGTTGCACGAGGCGTTGATGTTCACCGTCGGCTGGACCTGGTCGGCGATCGCCAGCTGCGGCGAGTTGCCGAGCAGGCTGCGCGCCAGCTCGTTGATCTGGTGGACCCAGTAGTAGCAGGTCGAGTGCGCCAGTTCGTTCTGCGTCGAGTTGATGGCC
This sequence comes from Planctomycetota bacterium, assembly GCA_020425885.1. The sequence goes on from JAGQRA010000019.1 coordinate 5,566, forward strand.
GCGATCTGGATCGTCTGGTTCTGACCGGGCTGCAGCGTCGCCGATCCGACCAGGGCGTCGCTGCCGAGGATGCGGCGCGTATGCACGCCCTCGAACGGAATCAGCACGGGCGTCGGCGCCGTCAGGCTGACCGAGAACTGGCCGTTCTGATCGGTGTAGAAGATGCCGTACCCGGGGACCGAGACCTTGACGCCGACCAGCGGTTCGTTGGTCGGCGTCGTCGCCGGCGAGTAGCCGGTGTGCAGCCAGCCCATCACGGTGTAGGTCGCCGGCGGCGGCGATGTCGGCGGCGGCGTCGACGCGGCGCGATCGCTGCCGGTGCAGCCGGGGATGCCGCACTCGTGCTTGTCATTGCGGTAGTCGAGCCGGGCACCGGAGTGGGCGTCGATGTAGGCGCGGCCGACGGGGCCATCGCCGTTCTGGTCGACCGCCGAGATCGGGATCTCCCAGGCCAGGTAGACCGGGGTCAGGGTGTTGGCCGCGGAGTCGCCCCAGATCACGAGACGCGGTCGGCGGGGCGTTCCGGGCTGCGGCGTCATCGGCGGCACGAGCTCGAGGCTCTGCCAGGCGATCGCAGTCGCGGCGTCTTCGCCGAGCGTCGGCGTCGTGTCGAACGTGGCGGGCACGTCGAAGGCCGTGCTGCCGAGGTAGCTGAGGCGGCCCGTCATGTGGATGCGGACGTCGGCGCGGCCGCCGATCACCGGCAGTTCATGGAACGACTGCGCGAACGTGAACGTCCAGGTCCGGCCCATCCGGGCGCCGATCGACTCGACGAAGTCGGAGCTGCCCAGGCCGAGCAGCTCGGGCCAGCGGCGCAGCGCGAGATCGGCCTGGCGCCGGGCCTCATCGATGGTGTTGCCGCGCCAGTCTGGCAACGCGAGTCCCTGGCCATAGAGGTCGCGCGGTGTGCCGGTGGCGCCGTGCCAGCGCACGACCCA
>JAGQRA010000166.1 GCA_020425885.1 Planctomycetota bacterium
GAGCGACCGCGAACGAGGCCAACAGCGGCGACCAGTTCATGGATCCGAGCATAGGCCCTCGACGTCGGCGGCCGCGTCGCTAACCTGCTCCGCTTCATGGTCGATCGCGCGACGCAGAATGCAGGCATGGGCCTGGGCCTGGGGCCGTTCCTCTGCGGGCTCGTGCCCGGGCTGTTGCAGTTCATGCTGGGGCAGAAGCCGCGCGCCGTCGCTGCGTTCGTCAGCTGCACGGCTTTGTTCTTCGCCGGCTGGGTGATCGTCGGCGAGCGCCTGTTCTATTGGGCCCTGCTGACGCCCGATGCCGATTCCGGCACGTTGAGGGGGCTTGCCCGCATCGGCCTGCCGCTCGCCTTGCCCGAACTGCTCAACCTGCCGGCGAATGCGGTCGGTGCCATCATGGCCTGGGACGGAACCGCGACCGGTGAACGGTTGTGGCGGGAGCCGCGTGACTTCGAGCACATCGCGGCCTGGCTGACCGCTGCCTCGGGCATGCTCGCCGCATTCTGGGCCGCGGCGGGTCACTGGGAGCTGCGCCTGCGGCGTGATCGTCGCGAGGACTCGCCAGCGCCGATTGCCGACCCGGCGTTGTGTGCGGCGCTGTCGTGGCTGCTGCCGGGCCTCGGTCACGCGCGCGCCGGTCAGCGTGACAAGGGCATGGCGATGGCGGCCGCGGTCGTCCTCGTGTTCGCCGCCGGGTTGGCGTTCTCGCACGGTCATGCCGTCGATCGCGCCACGGCGTCGGTGTGGTGGATCGGTCAGAACCTGTTCGGCGGCGGCACCCTGTTCGCCGCGTTGGTCACCGGGCCATGGGCGATGGAGGCAGCGCCCGCCAACCTCGACCTCGGCGTCGTGCTGTGCACGGTCGCCGGGCTGATGAACCTCGTCGTCATGGTCGACGCCTACACCGTCGCCGAACGATCGGTGTTCCCGCTGCCGCAGCCGCAGCCCCAGGAGGCGACGCCGTGACCCTGCTGTTCCGCATCGCGGTCTATGTGCCGGTGCTGTTCCTGATCGCGATCGTCGTCGTCGGGCAGCACCACACCACCGCCGTCGACACGATCCGCGATGCCGTCCGGCGCACGCTGCGCTGGCTGTGGTGGACGGTGTTGCTGGTGGGGGGCATGCTCGCCCTCGAGTTCCTGTTCATCGGGTTCTAGGTTTACCGGGTCTGGGTTTCACCGGGTCTGGGCTTCACCGGGTCTGGGTTCCACCGGGTCTGGGCGCGGCGTCGCGGCCGCCCACAGATCGCCGGCCAGGCGTCGCACTGCCCCGCTCTCCTCGAGGGTCATGATCGCGCGCAGGAAGGCGCCGCGTTCGAGGCCGGATTCGCGCTGCAGCAGGTCCGTCGGTCGCGGCCCGTGGCTCAACGCCGTGAGCAGCGCGCGGGAATCGGCCGAACGTTCGAATTGCAGCGCCTGGTGCGCCGAGCCCTGGCCGGACACGCCGAGGTCGCGCAGCAGGGCCTCGGGGCTCTCGACGAGGTTGGCGCCTTCGACGATCAGGCGGTGACAGCCCTGGCTGCGTTCGCTCTGCCACGGTCCCGGCACGGCGAAGACATCGGTGCCGCATTCGGCGGCGAAGCGCGCCGTGTGCAGGGCACCCGAGTGCAGCCCGGCCTCGACGACGAGAACGGCCGGCGTGCCGGCGGCGAGGATGCGATTGCGGCGGACGAAGTGGCCGCGCCGCGGACGGCGGGTCGGCGGCAGCTCGGCCAGCAAGCAGCCGCCGCCGGCGACGATGGCGTCGGCCAGCGCGCTGTGTTCCGGCGGGTAGATGTGATCGAGACCGCCGGCCAGAACTCCCACCGTTGGTACCGAGGCGTCGATGCAGGCGCGATGGGCGATGGCGTCGATGCCGCGCGCGAGGCCGCTCCAGAGGATGACGCCGGCAGAGGCGAGTGCGCGGGCGAGCTCTTCGGCGGTGTGGCGGCCATAGGGTGTCGGCGTCCTGCTGCCGACAAGGGCGACGGCTGGTTCGCGTCGCAGGATCGCGGGGTCGCCGCGTGTGAACAGGACCAGGGGGCGCTGGGCGATGTGGTGGAGGCGGTCGGGATAGGGGGGTGCGTCCGGGGTGTGGAGCGACAGCCCGGCGGCGGCGGCGTGATGTCTCACTGCGGCTGCCTTGGCGCCGAGGTCAGGATCGCTGAGGCGCGCAGCGACGCGCGGCGGCAACCGCGTCGTGGGCGGCGGGTCTTGCAGCCACGACTGCGGGTCGAGGTCGGGTTCGAGCAACGCCGCGACCGGGCTTTCTCCGAAGCCCTCGGCCAGCGCCAGCATCAGGTAGGGGTCCACGACCCTCTGTGTCCAGGAATCGGCGGCCGTTACACCTCGAATCGGGATTCGGTGCCGGCCGCACCTCGAGGCGGCGTCAGGCGACCGGATCGCGCGGCGACCCGGTCATCGACTCACGACTCGGAATCGCCATCGCCGTCGTCGTCGCCATCGCCGCCGTCGTCGGCGTCAGGCACCGGAGCCTTCCCGGCCTCGACCTTGACCGTGGCGGGCTTCTGCGCTTCCGGGCGGGCGGTCATCACGAAGCTGACCTCGCCGCCGTCGGTCATCGTCGCCTTGATCAGGAACGGCGTCTCGAGGTTGCCCTTCAGCATCTGCTCGGAGAGCGGATCCTCGAGGTGGCGTTCGATGCCGCGCTTCAGCGGGCGCGCGCCGAAGTCCTCGGTGAACGACTTGTCGATCAGCCACTCGATGACCGGCTGCTCGACCTCGAGCTTGTGGCCCTTGTGCTGCAGGCGGTCGCCGACCTTGTCGAGCTCGTTCTCGACGATGCGCTGCATGTCATCGCGCGTGAGCTGGTTGAAGATGACGATCTCGTCGAGGCGGTTGATGAACTCGGGCCGGAAGTGGCGCTCGACCTCCGACATGATCATCTCGCGCATCTTGTCGGTGCCGGCCTCCTTGCCCGACTTGGCGAAGCCGAGGCCGGCGCTGTTCTTGATCAGGTTGGCGCCGATGTTCGACGTCATGATTAGGATCACGTTGCGGAAGTCGATGTGGCGACCGAACGAATCGGTCAGGCGCCCTTCCTCCATGATCTGCAGCAGCATGTTGAAGATGTCCGGGTGCGCCTTCTCGATCTCGTCGAGCAGCACCACCGAGTACGGGCGTCGCCGCACCTTCTCGGTGAGCTGGCCGCCCTCCTCGTAGCCGACGTACCCGGGGGGCGCGCCGACCAGCCGCGAGGCGTTGTACTTCTCCATGTACTCGGACATGTCGATCTGGATGATCGCGTCCTCGCTGCC
>JAGQRA010000167.1 GCA_020425885.1 Planctomycetota bacterium
CACGGCGGCGTAGCCCGGGCCGACCGCGCGCGCTTCGGCCTCGCCGGCCATCTTCACCGTGGCACCCGCGCACCAGCCCGGGACGCGCAGCTTCAACGTGACCGGCGCGCTCGGCGCGACGATGACGCGCAGGCTGACATCGCCCTGCCACGGATACTCGGTGTCGATCGCCAGCGCGAGCCGCCCGCCCGCGACCTCGGCATCGACCTCGCCCTTCAGGAGGAGGTTGACGAACAACTCGTCGCCCGACGTCGCGTAGGCATAGCTGCCGAGCGCCGCGAACGTGCGCGCCAGGTTCGGCGGGCAACAGGCGCAGCCGAACCAACCCCGGCGGTGATGGTCGCCGCGGCTGGCGAGCGGGTTGGTGTAGAAGAAGCGGGTGCCGTCGAGCTGCACCCCGGCCGGGATCGCGTTGTAGAGCGCCGTCTCGACGATGTCGGCAAAGGTCGGGTCGCGGCTGACGAGGTTGAGTCGATGCGCCCACAACACCAGCGCGATCGAGGCGCACGACTCCTGATAGGCCGAGGACGTAGGCAGGTCGTAGTCGGTCGTGAAGCCCTCGTTGTGCGCCGACGGACCGATGCCGCCGGTCACGAACACGTTCTTGCTGATGGTGTTGGTCCAGATGCGCTGCACCGCGGCCAGCAGCTCGCCATCGCCCGTGCGGGCCGCGACATCGGTCGCCCCGGCCATCAGGTAGGCGGCCCGCACGGCATGGCCGGCGATCCGCTGCATCTGCACGACCGGCACGTGGTCGAGCCAGTAGCTCAGGTCCACCGTCTTCGGATCGACGCCGTGCTCGGTCGCGAACCACCCCCGACCGCGGCGTCTGACGAAGCTGTCGGCCAGATCGAGGTAGTCGCCGTTGCCGGTGGCATCGGCGAGCTTGACCAGGGCGAGTTCGATCTCGGGGTGGCCGGGGTAACCGCCGCCGAGGCTCTTACCGTCACCGAAGGTCCGCACGATCAGGTCGGCGAACCGGGTGGCGATGTCGAGCAGGGTACGCTTGCCGGTGGCGCGGTAGTGGGCCACGGCTGCCTCGAACAGGTGACCGGCACAGTAGAGTTCGTGATGGTCGCGCAGGTTCGAGAAGCGCGGGCCTGGCCGCTGCACGAGATAGGCCGTGTTGAGGTAGCCGTCCTCCTGCTGGGCCCGCGCCATGCGGGCGATGACGGCATCGAGACGGACCTCGAGGGCGGGGTCACGATGGTCGGCCAGGGCGAACGCGACCGCTTCGAGCGCCTTGTAGGCATCGCTGTCCTGATAGACGGGCCCGCGATAACCCTCGGTGGCGCCCGCCGCGGCCAGATCGTAGTTGCCGAGCGTGCCGACCTCCTCGAGCTGCCGCAGGGCGTGATCCAGCGTGACCGCCGTGTTCGTGGCCCGACGCGGCGAGAAGAAGGCGTCATTGACCCGCACCTGCGGAAACGGCACGGAACGCAGCGTGGCCATCGCCTCCTGCGCGGCGGCCGGTCCGGACAGGACGAGGAACAGCCAGAGGGGGCCGGTGGCGGGGAACGAGCCGCGGCGGTGATCCGTCATGCCGGGCCATTCTGTCGGCGCGGCTGCCGCACGCGAGCGGAACTGGTCGCCCGGCCGATGAATCCGCGCCTCGCCGTCGCAGCGGCCCAGGTCAGACCGGTGACTCGACCACCGGCCCGATCCAGGAATCGGGCCACCAGCGATCTTGACCGCCCCCGGGCCTGACCCTAGTCTGTTCTCCCTTTCTTCGCGGCTGAGGCACTTGCGCTGCGCCATTCTGACACTCTTTCCGGAGGCCATCCGGCCCTATCTGGACGAGAGCATCCTCGGAATCGCGCAGGCTCAGGGCCACCTCCGGGTCGACCTCGTCGACTTCCGGAACTACGCCTACGACCCCCATCGCACGGTTGACGATCGACCGTTCGGCGGTGGGCCGGGGATGGTGCTGAAGCCCGAACCGATCTTTGAAGCTGTAGAAGACGTGGAACGAGCACACGGCACGTTCCGCAAGATCCTGCTCTGCCCCCGCGGGCGGACGTTCGACCAGTCGCGCGCACGCGAGCTGAGCCGGTGTGACCGTCTCATGTTCCTATGCGGCCGCTACGAGGGCTACGACGAACGCATCCGCGACGGCCTCGACTGGGAGGAGATCTCGCTCGGCGACTTCATACTCGCCGGCGGCGAACTCCCGGCGCTCTGCGTGCTCGAAGCCGCGGTGCGCCTGATCCCTGGCGTGCTCGGCTGCGCGGAGTCGGCGGCACTGGAGTCGTTCGAGGGCGAGTTCCTCGACTACCCGCAATTCACGCGACCGCGTGAGTACCGCGGCATGACGGTGCCCGACATCCTGTTGTCTGGCGATCACGGTGCAGTGGCGCGGTGGCGACAGCAGCAGGCACGTCTTCTGACCGAACACAAGCAAACGCAAAACTAGTAGTTGCAACGCATGTAGCGAGACCGGACCGATGCGATCCGGAACCGCGGAACTGAACTGACACCGGACCCGAGACAGCACCGGACCGAGATATCGGCCCAGAATGATATCGGCCCAGAAAGACAGCGGACCAGAAACAGCAGCACCCGATGCGTCGGGTCCAACCGAGAGACCAATCATGAATATCCTGCGCCAGATCGAACTCGAGCACATGAAGCCTGAGATCCCGGACTTCGGAGTCGGCGACTCCGTCGAGGTCCACTACCTGATTCGGGAAGGCGAGAAGGAACGCGTGCAGATCTTCTCGGGGACCGTCATCGCGCTGCAGGGCAGCGGCATCGGCCGCACCGCGACAGTGCGCCGCATCGTCGCCGGCGAAGGCGTCGAGCGCACCTTCCCGCTGCACTCGCCGCGCGTGGCCGACATCACGGTCCAGAGCCGCGGCGTCATCCGCCGCGCCAAGCTCTACTACCTGCGCGAGCGCGAGGGCAAGAAGACGCGCCTCAAGCCCAACCTCGGCCGGCTCCAGGCCCCGCGCTCGGGCAAGGGCAGCGGCATCGCCAGGAAGGACGAGGCCCCCGCCGCCGAATAGCGATCCGGCTCGATTTGCGATCGGCCCGGCCACGGCATGATCCGCCTGCCGGCCGGGCGCCCTGCTGACGACCAGCCGGGCACAGCACCACCCCATAGAGCGACCCAGCACCATGCTCGAGAACGCCCGCAGTCAGTTGTTCCTCTGCCTCCTCTCGATCGTCGGGGCCATCGCCTGCTTCCTGACGCTCAAGCCGGCATTCGGCCCGGACCTCAAGGGCGGCACCCAGCTCATCTACGAGGTTCCCGAAGACGTCATCGCGAAGCTCGCCGAGAAGGACAAGGACATCACCGTCAGCGAGGTGATGAAGCAGACGATCACCGTCATCAGCGACCGCATCGATCCGAACGGATCGAGCGAGATCCCGGTCACCCAGAGCGGCGACACCGGCATCCTGATCGAGCTGCCCTACTACGAGGACAAGCAGGATCTCGAGCTGCGCAAGAGCCGGATCGGCAACCTCGGCCGACTCGAGATGCGCATGGTCGCCGACGGCGACTACGCCGCCCCCGGCGAGACTCCCACGTCGCGCGAGATCACCTTCGACATGGCGCAGGAGAAGAAGCGCCTCGAGGACTGGCTCAAGCTGCCGGGCAACATGGACCTGTTCGCCGGCGAGGTCGACGACCTCGCCGACAACATCCGGCTGTTCAATGACGACAACATGCAGGGCCCGGTCGCCTTCGGCAACCTGGCCTGGTACGTGCGCCTGGTCCGCCCCTCGGACAAGGACAACACCCGCTGGGACTTCTCGTTCACCGACCAGCCGCTGCTGAGCGGATCGACGGTCAAGGCCTACGACGACGCGGCCTGGAACAACGGTTCGATCCCGGCCGCGATGATGGAGAAGGAGGAGGCCAAGCGCTTCCTGGTCGAGCTGGTCGCCATCAACATGCACGAGATCGGCTTCACCGGCGAGGATCTCGATCCGTCCGGCGTCGGCCCGACGACGGGGCGGGATGGCGGTCTCGCGGTCGGCTACAGCGTGCAGGGCGCCAAGAAGCTCGCCTATGCCGAGTGGTCGGAGAAGTACCTCAACAAGTGCAGCGCGATCATCCTCAACGGGATCATCAAGTCGGCGCCGCGTTTCGAGAGCCGCATCCCGGGCGTCGGCCAGATCACCGGCAACTTCACCAAGGTCGAGGTCGAGGAACTGGTCAAGGTGCTGCGCACCGGTTCGCTGCGCATCGAGCCCGAGTTCGTCAGCGAGAACACGATCGGCTCCACCCTGGGCGCCGAGGCGGTCGAGCGCGGTCTGTTCTCGCTGCTGCTCGGCGGCATCCTCGTGTTCGCCTTCATGCTCTACTACTACGGCGCGGCCGGCATGATCGCCTGCATCACGCTGCTGATGAACATGATGCTGCTGTGGGCGGCGATGCTGTTCATGCAGGCGACGATCACGCTGCCCGGCCTCGGCGGCATCGTGCTGACGCTGGGCATGGCGGTCGACGCCAACGTGCTCATCTACGAGCGTGTCCGCGAGGAGCTCACCAAGGGCAAGGACCTGCTGCGCGCGGTGCGGGCCGGCTTCGAGAAGGCGATGTCGGCGATCCTCGACTCCAACATCACGACCTTCCTGGTCGGCATCGTGCTGTTCAACGTCGGCGTCGGCCCGGTCCGCGGCTTCGCCGTGACGCTGATGGCCGGCATCCTGATGACGGTGTTCACGCAATTCTTCGTCACGCGCGTGCTGTTCCACTACGCGCTCGAGAAGAAGCTGCTCGACAAGTGGAAGCCGCGCACCGCGCTGAGCGGCACCAACCTCAACTTCGTCGGCCAGATCAAGAAGTGCCTGACGGTCAGCATCGTCGTCATCCTCGCCGGCCTGACGTTCGCCTTCGGTTTCGTGCCGCGTGAGGTCATGCTGAGCATCGACTTCACCGGCGGCGCCAACCTGCAGATGGTCGTCGCCGAGGCCAAGACCGCCGACGAGATCCGGACCCTGATCCAGCAGGATGCCACCTTCAACGCCGAGTATCCGAACGTCCGCGTCAACACCGTCGGCAAGGCCGACGAGAGCGGGCGCACCAACTCGTTCAACCTGCGCCTCAAGCTGCACGACCATCAGCGCGCCGCGATCAGCGAGGGCCGCAAGGCCTGGCGCGAGGCCCGTCAGGCGGCCGAAGCTGCCGACCAGCCACCGCCGCCGGCCTACGAGCCGCCCTATCAGGTCGAGCTCAAGCGCCTGTTCGCCGACCACCTGGTCGCCAGCGCGTTCAGCGATCCGAAGACCGATGCGGCGCCGAACTCGAACATGCTGTTCGCCCAGATCGAACTGCACTTCCAGGCTCCGGTCACCGTCGCCGACGCGCGCCAGCAGCTCGTCGAACACAAGTTCCTCGAGGGCATGGCAGATGCGATCCCCGATCGGACCGCGACCACGAGCAAGGACCTGCTGCTGCAATGGAAGGTCCCCAACCACACCCGCAGCTGGGAGCTGTTCCAGCTGGCGCGCGGGGCGCTGAAGGATCTCAAGACCACCGACGGCAAGACCGTCATCCTGTCCGATCCGTTCCCCGAGGCGCAGGAGATCCAGGGTCGCCTCGTCGACGACCTGCGCAACGCCGCCATCGGCGCGCTGATCCTGTCGTGGCTGCTCGTCATCTTCTACCTGCGGATCCGCTTCCACGAGTACAAGTTCGGCTTCGCCGCCGTCGTCGCGCTGATCCACGACGTGCTGGTCACGTTCGGCGTCGTCGTCGCCGCCAACTACTTCGGCCTGGTCAACGCCGAGATCAGCATCAACATGATCGCGGCCTTCCTGACGATCATCGGCTACTCGGTGAACGACACCATCGTCGTCTTCGACCGCATCCGCGAGAACGTCCAGGACAACACCCGGGCCGGCGTCACCGAGCCGATGCGCGACGTCATCAACCGTTCGCTCAACCAGACGTTGTCGCGCACGTTGATCACGACCTTCCTGACGCTGTTCGTCGTGCTGGCGCAGTTCGGCATCAACTGCACGATCGAGAGCGACCTGACCTCGTTCGCCTTCGCCATGATCGTCGGCATGATCTGCGGCACCTACTCGACGATCTACATCGCCGCGCCGATCCTGATCTCGATGCGTCACGAGGACATCCATGTGAAGCCGCTCGAAGAGGACGAGGGCGCCGAGGAAGGCGCCGCGGCCGAGGTGCCGGCGCAGTAACAGGATGGCTGCGCCGACCCGGCGCAGCCCGACGCCGGCTTCGCGATGCCGGCCCTCGCCGAGTGGCAGGATGAAGACGTCGACCCGGACCGCTGAGTCATGAACGCGCTGCACGCGGTCCCGCGCTTTCCCGGCAACCTCGCCGCCTTCGACCTGCGCACGACGGCGCTGCTGCGCACCGACGTCCTCGTCATCGGCTCGGGCATCGCCGGGGCCTGCGCCGCCCTGCACGCGGCCGAGGCCGGCGCCGACGTGCTGCTGCTCGCCAAGGGCGACATCCTCGACACCAACACCGCCTGCGCCCAGGGCGGCATCGCGGTCGTGCGGCACGCCGAGGACAGCATCGCGGCCCACATCGCCGACACCCTGCGCGTCGGCGCCGGCATCGCCGATCCCGAGGTCGCCCGCAGCGTCATCCCGGGTGCCGACGACGCCGTGAGCTGGCTCGAGCAACTCGGCACCCGTTTCGATCAACGCGCCGGCGACCTCGAGCTGTCGCGTGAGGGCGGGCACAGCCACGCCCGGGTGGCGCACGCCAACGGCGACGCCACCGGTCAGGAGATCCAGCGCGCGCTGGAGCAGGCGCTGCGTCACCCCCGCCTCACCGTGCGCCCGCAGACCTTCGTCCGCGACCTGATCGTGCGCGACGGTCGCTGCATCGGCGCGATCGCCAACCACGGCGATCTCGATCTCGCCGTCGAGGCCGGCGCGGTCATCGTCGCCACCGGTGGCACCGGGCAGATCTACCGCGAGACGACCAATCCGACCGGCGCCAGCGGCGATGGCCACGCGCTGTGCTTCCGCGCCGGCGCCCGCATGGTCGACTGCGAGTTCGTGCAGTTCCATCCGACGACGCTCTACATCGCCGGCGCCTCGCGCTTCCTGATCAGCGAGATCGTCCGCGGCGCCGGCGCCGTGCTGCGCGACCGCAACGGCGACCGCTTCATGCAGCAGGCGCATCCGATGGCCGAGCTGGCGCCGCGCGACGTCGTCAGCCGCGCCATCCTCGAGCGCATGGTCGCGACCGACGACACCCACGTCTACCTCGACCTGCGCGCGGTGGCCGGCGATGCGCGCGCGATGTTCCCTTCGATCGCCCGCATCTGCGCGACCTTCGATCTCGATCTCGCCGTGGACCCGATCCCGGTCCGACCCGGCGCCCACTACTACCTCGGCGGTGCCGCCACCGATCTCGACGGCCGCACCAACGTCGAGGGGCTGTTCGCGGTCGGCGAGGCCGCCAGCTCGGGTCTGCACGGCGCCAACCGGCTGGCCAGCAACTCGCTGCTCGAAGGCGCCGTTCTCGGCCGCCGCACCGGACTGGCCGCGGCCGAGGCCGCCGGTCGCCCCCACCTCGAGCTGCCGCGTCGCGTCGCCGGCGCCCCGGTCGCCGACTCGCCGCCGCGCCTGCTGCACGACGACCTGCTCTACTCGCTGAAGAGCATGATGTGGCGCCAGGTCGGCCTGATCCGCGACGCCCGCGGCCTCGCCGAGGCCCTGAACCGTATCGGCTTCTGGAACCACTATCTCGTCCGCGCCCCGCTCGTCGACCAACGCACCTTCGAGCTCGCCAACATGCTCACCGTCGCCGGTCTCGCCGCCACCGCCGCGCTGCATCGCGACGAGTCCCGCGGCACCCACTATCGCAGCGACCACACCGAGCGCCGCGACTTGGAGTTCTGCCGCCGCATCTACCTCGATCGCGCCGAAAATGGTCAGATCCGCTGCGTGCCGGGCGACATCACGCCGGCGAGCGACCTGCAACTCACGTGAGACAAGACGGCAATCTCGAGTACCAACAGGGCCAGCCGACCGAGGCGATCCTGTTCGGCGTCGTCCCGCCCGGCGAACCGCGGACCGCCGCCGAGGCGCTGCACGAGCTGCAGCAGCTCGCCAGTACCGCCGAGTTCGTCACCGCCGGCTGCATGGTGCAGCACCGCCGTCACGCCGACACCAACAGCTACCTCGGCTCGGGCAAGCTCGAAGAGCTGGCCGAGGTCGTGCGGCTGGCGCACAGCGGCGCCGTCATCTGCGACGACGCGCTGACGCCCAACCAGGCCAAGGCGATCGAGAACGCGGTCAAGGTGCCGTGCATCGATCGCAGCGAGCTGATCCTCCACATCTTCGGCATGCACGCCCGCACGCCGCAGGCCAAGCTGCAGGTCGAGCTGGCGGCGCTGCAGTACGAGATGCCGCGGCTGAAGCGACGCTGGACCCACCTCGAACGCCAGCGCGGCGGCATCGGCCTGCGCGGCGGCGCCGGTGAGAAGCAGATCGACGTCGACCGCAACCTGCTGCGGACGCGCATCGCCGCGGTCAACCGCGAGCTGTCGCGCATCGCCCAGCACAAGGTGCGCGAGGTCCAGGCCAGGCCCGAGCTGTTCACGGTCGCCCTCGTCGGCTACACCAACGCCGGCAAATCGAGCCTGATGAACCGCCTCACCGAGGCCGGCGTGCTGGCCGAGAACCGGCTGTTCTCGACGCTCGACACCCGCACCAGACCCTGGCGCCTGCCCGGCGGACGGACGATCCTGTTGACCGACACCGTCGGCTTCCTGCGCAAGCTGCCGCACCAGCTCGTCGCCAGTTTCCATGCCACCCTCGAGGAGGCGCTCCACGCCGATCTGCTGCTGGTCCTCGTCGACGCCAGCTCACCCGAAGCCACCGATCAGCTGCGCACCGTCGACGAGGTGCTCGAGCTGCTCGGCGCCGGCGCGTTGCCACGCATCACCGTGCTCAACAAGATCGACCTCGTCGCCGACCGCGCCGAGCTCGCGGCGCTGTGGCAGATCGAGCCACGCTCGGTGCCGGTCTCGGTGCAGACCGGCGAGGGCGAACCGGAGCTCCTGGCCGCGGTGCAGAGCCACCTCGCCAGCGTCGAGAACCGCGTCGAGATCCTGCTGCCACACACCGCCGGAGCGATGAACAGCGAGATCCGCGCCCGAGCCACGGTGCTGTCGGAGTTCTTCACCGAAGACGGCTGCCTGATGGAGATCCAGGCCTCGCCCGCGGTCCTCGGCCGCATCCTGGCCAGCGGTGCCCGGGTCGCCGCGCCCGGCGATCACCGAGGTGAGCTCGGCGCCAAAGACGAGCGCGACGACCCGGGCCGCGACGACGACGGCACGCGTTAGTGGGGTGATGCCTGCCCATCAGAGGGCGGGCAACATGCCGAGGTCAGGCCGCGTCGCGCCCAGGTCATGGCCGGCTTTGTTAGAGTGCTGCATCCGCGTACCGCTACCCCACCCCGGCGGTGCGCGATTCGACCACTCAACTGCTCATGCATACGACCCGCCTCGTGGCAGTCCTCGGACCGTTCCTCGCCCTGGCAACGCTCGTCCACGCGCAGGTGGAAGACCAACGTCTTCACCTCCGCTACGGCGTCTTCGACCCGACGCGCGACGCACCCGTGATCCCGGCGCCGTTGCTGGCCGGCGGCGACACCAATCTCCAAATCGTGCAGTTCGACCACGCCTTCACCGACGCCGACCGCGACCGCCTGCGCCGACTCGGCGCGACGCTGTGCTCGCCGTTGCCGCACAACGCCCTCGTCGTCCGCATCGCGGCCGGCAAGGCGGCGGCGCTCGCGACCGCGACCGGCGTGCGCTGGGTCGGCCCCTACCACCCGGCCTACCGCCTCGAGGGCGCGCTGCTGACCGAACTCGCCGCCGGCGCGCCGATGCCGGTGCGCAAGTACGACATGGTCATGACCGACAAGCGGCGCGACAAGCGGGCGCTGCAGCAGCGCGTCGAGGCCATCGGCGGCAAGGTCACAGACCGCCACGAGCAGGGCCTGCTGTTCACGGCCGAGCTGACCGGCCCGCAGCTGGTGAGCGCCGCCCGCTTCGACGAGGTGCTGTGGATCGACCGCTGGAGCGCGCCCGAACTCGACATGAACAACGCCCGCATCGTCCAGGGCAGCAACCACATCGAGGCGCTCAGGGGCTACATCGGCACCGGCATCCGCGGCCACGTCTACGAAGGCGTCGAGGCCAACCACCAGGACTTCACCGTGCCGATGACCAACGTCCGCAGCAGCGGCGCGGCGACGGATCACGGCCATTGCACCGCGGGCTGCATCTTCGGCAACGGCACCAGCCATCAGAACGCCCGCGGCCACGCCCCGGGCGCCATCGGCTTCTACACCGAGTACGCATCCGTGACCGCGGGCTGGTCGCGCAACATGGTGATCGGAGACGTCGTCAACGTGCACAACTGCATGTTCACCTCCGCCTCCTGGGGCGGCACCCGCACGACCCAGTACACCTCGACCTCGGCCGACAGCGACGACATCGTCTTCGACCATCGCATCCCCTGGACGCAGAGCCAGTCCAACGCCGGCAATCAGAACTCGCGACCGGAGGCCTGGGCCAAGAACGTGATCTCGATCGGCGGCGTGATGCACTACGACAACAGCAACCCGCTGGACGACAACTGGGGCGGCGGCGGCTCGACCGGCCCGGCGGCCGACGGTCGCATCAAGCCCGACCTCTGCAACTTCTACGACATGGTCTGGACTTCGGACCGGACCGGCAGCGCCGGCTACTCGAACAGCAACTCGACGACGGGCTTCAACGGCACCTCGGCGGCGACGCCGATCGTGGCCGGCACCAACGCCCTCGCGATCGAGATGTACCTGGCCGGCGAGTTCAACCACACGCCGCGGGTCGCCGGCGGCACGCCGTTCCAGAACCGGCCCTACGCCCAGACCGTGAAGGCGCTGCAGATCGCCTGCGCCACGCCCTACCAGTTCACGCAGGGCAACCGCTACCAGCTCGGCTGGGGCTATCCGCGCGTCGACAAGATGTTCGACCGCCGCCACGTCATCTCGATCATCCCGGAGGACCGGCCGATCACCCAGGGGGCGACGCACACCTACACCGTCGACGTGCCGAGCGGCATGGACGAGCTCAAGGTCTGCCTGACTTTCCTCGATCCGGCCGGCAACCCGGCCGCGGCGCTCGCCGCCGTCAACGACCTCACGCTACAGGTGACCGCGCCCGGCGGCGGCACGCGCTACTGGGGCAATCACGGTCTGACCACCACCAACGCCTCGACCTCCGGCGGCCTCGCCAACACGACCGACACGGTCGAATGCGTCTTCGTCCCGCAACCGACGCCGGGACAGTGGACCATCGAGGTCACCGCGCCGCTCATCGCCCAGGACGCGCACCTCGCGACCACGGCCACGGACGCGACCTACGCCCTCGTCATCAACGGCGCCACCAACATGAACGGCGTGCCCTGCACCCGCCACGTGCCCAACGATCGAGCCGGAATCGCCAACGAGGACGAG
>JAGQRA010000168.1 GCA_020425885.1 Planctomycetota bacterium
ATCACGCCTCGGGCGATCCTCGCGCTCCGGGCGACCGCCGCGCGCCGGGCGATCACCCCGGTCATGGTGCCCGGCCCGGACTGGCCGGTCGTCGCGTGCCGGGCGGTCCTCGCGGTCGGCTCGGGCCGGGCGATCATCATTCTCGCGCCGCGGACGCCGTTCTCGTTCCTCGTCGCCACCGCGACCGCCGCCGCCGCTGTCCGCACCGCCACCTTCGAGCAGAGCCTTGCGGCTCAGCTTGATCTTGCCGAAGTCGTCGATGGCGATGACCTTGACCTTGACCTCGTCGCCGATCCGGACCACGTCCGTCACGGCCTTGATGAACTCGTGCGACAGCTCGGAAACGTGCACGAGCCCTTCCTGGCCCGGCAGGATCTCGACGAATGCGCCGAACTCCTTGATCGCGGTGACGCGGCCCGTGTAGACGCTGCCGAGTTCGACCTCGGCCGTCATGGCGCCGATGTATTCGAGACAGGCGTCGACCTTCTCACCGTTGAGCCCGGTGATCGTGCACAGTCCGCTGTCCTCGATCGCGATCTTGCACTCGTACTGCTCCTGCAGGTTGCGGATGTTCTTGCCACCCGGGCCGATGATCATGCCGATCTTGTCGGCCGGCACCTGCACCGACACGAGCCGCGGCGCGTTCGGGCTCAGCTGGGCGCGCGGCTTCTTGATCGCCTTCAGCATCTCACGCAGGATGTGGAGTCGGCCCTGCCGCGCCTGCTCGAGCGCCTCGGCGAGGATCTCGCGGGTCAGGCCCTCGCACTTGATGTCCATCTGCAACGCGGTGATGCCGCGGCCGGTGCCGACGACCTTGAAGTCCATGTCGCCGCAGCCGTCCTCGCTGCCGAGGATGTCGGAGAGCACCGTGTACTTCTTGCCCTCCATGACGAGGCCCATCGCGATGCCGGCCACCGGCTGCTTGATGGGCACACCGGCATCCATCATCGCCAGCGTGCCGCCACATGCGGTCGCCATCGAGGAGCTGCCGTTCGACTCGAGGATCTCGCTGGTGACGCGGATCGTGTAGGCGAACTCGTCCTTCGCCGGCAGCACCGGCTCGAGACCGCGCTCGGCGAGGGCGCCGTGACCGATCTCACGACGTCCCGGGGCGAGCACGCGCTTGGTCTCGCCGACCGAGAACGGCGGGAAGCTGTAGTGCAGCAGGAACCGCTTGCGCGGCTCCGGCATCAGGCCGTCGATGATCTGCTGGGCGTCGGTGCCGGCGAGCGTGACCACGGCCAACGCCTGCGTCTCGCCGCGCGTGAACAGGACCGAACCGTGCGTGCACGGCAGCACCCCGACCTCGATCGTGATCGGACGGATGGTCTGCGAGTCGCGGCCGTCGGCGCGCCGACCGCTGAGAATCGAGTCGCGCTCGCTCTGCTTGACGATCTTGGTGATGATGCCCGAGACCATCGTGTCCCAGACCTTGGCCTCGGTGTCGGAGCTGCCGGCCGGGGCCGGGAACGCGGCCTTGGCCTCGTCGCGGGCGGCCTTGATCGCGGCCCCACGGACCTGCTTCGGGCCGAGCGTCAACGGCGCTTCGCGCAGCGCCTTGCCGAACTGCTTGTCGATCGCCGTCGCGACCTTGGCGTCGACCTGCGGCGGCGTGAACTCCATCTTCGGCTTGCCGGCCTTCGCACGCAGTTCTTCGATCATGTCGACGATCTCGCGCGCGACCTCGCGGGCCATCTCCAGCGCCTCGATCATCTTCGATTCGCCGACCTCCTTGGCGCCGGCCTCGACCATGACGATCGCGTCGGAGTGTCCGGCGACCGTGAGGTTCAGCTTGCAGCTCTCGCTCTGGGACTGGCTCCACAGCGGGTTGACGACGAGCTTGTCGTCGACGAGACCGATGCGGACCATGCCGAGAGTGCGACCGTGCGGCAGCGAACTCAGCGCCAGCGCCGCGAACGAAGCCACGGCGGCGAGCACGTCCGGATCGTTCTCGCGATCGGCCGAGAGCACCTGCGACA
>JAGQRA010000169.1 GCA_020425885.1 Planctomycetota bacterium
AGACCGAGACCGGCGTGGCTGTCACCGGCCCGCGCCGCATCACGCCGCCAGAACGGCTCGGCGAGCCGCTCCAGCTCTTCGGCCGACAACGGCGCTGCGGCATTGCTCACCTCGAGCTCGAAGCGGAAGCCGTTCGACGACACGCGGCACGCGACCTCGGTACCGGGCAACGCGTAGCTGACGGCGTTGTCCAACAGGTTGGTCAACACGGACTCGAGCTTGCCCGGATCGGCGTCGGCAACAACCTCTCGATCCACATCGAGTCGCCAGCGCAGACCCCGCTGTGCCGCGGCTCCGCGCAAGCGCGACCACACGCCGGCGACAGCCGTCTCGAGATCGACTCCTGCGTGAGCGGCCGGCTCGACCCCGGCCTGGCAGCGCGCCAACAGCATCAGGTTGGTCACCACGCCACCCATCCGCCCGGCGATGTCGCCGACGTCGCCGAAGAACGCGTGCAGGCTGTCCGGATCATCGGCGCAGCGGGCCCCCACCTGCGCCAACGAGCGTAGCTCGGCGATCGGCGTGCGGAGCTCGTGGGCGACGTTGCCGGCGAACCGTCGCTCGCGCAGGAACGAATCCTCGAGTCGCGCGAGCAGCGCGTTCAGCTGCTCGACGATCGGCGCCACCTCCCGCGGCACCGCATCGGCCGGCAGCCGGGTACCCAGGCGCTCGGCGTCGAGTTCGGCAACCTGCGCCGCCATCGCGTCGATCGGCCGGAACCCGCGGGCCAACACGCGCCACACCAGCAACCCGGCGAGCACGATCGCCAGCCCTCCGATCCCGAAGATCGTCCACTGCGTGCTGGCCAGCATCGCGTCCAGCGGAGCACGGCTACGCGCCACCACGAGGACCAGCGAAGGGCACATCTCGCCGCTCGGTGCGATCGCTGGCACAGCCGCCTCGTCGGGATCCTGGGTCGCCTGAGGTACGTAGGCGACTTGCAGCAAGCGCCCGGGGCTGCCGTCCGGCAGCTCGACGTCGCGCAGCAGCGGCGTGTCGAGCCGACAGGGCTCGACCGGGAGATCCGCGGTCAATCGTGGCGAGCGGTACAGCACCCGACCGTCGTCGAGCCACAGCTCGAAGTGCTCGGGGGCGTCGGCGCGTTCGAACTCCGGCAACCGCCCCGGACCGTAGTCGAGTTGGATCCGCCCCGCCTCGTTCTCCGTCAGGGCCCGCAAGGTGTTCGCTCGCGCCAACAGCACGGCGTCGAACTCTTCCTGGGCACGGACCCGCAGCGTCCTGGCGATCCAGAAGTCCGCGCCGACGATGAGTCCGGCGAGTCCCAGAGCGAGGACCCAGGTCGATCGACGGCGTGCGGAGTAGGCAGGCACGGCAGCTCAGTCCAACAGGTAGCCGTGGCCACGGCGGGTTTGGATCGGATCGCCGGCACCGCGCTCGCGCAGCTTCTTGCGCAGCTGGTGCACGAACACCTCGACCGCGTTCTCCGAGCCGTGACCCGAACCGGCGTACAGGTGATCCAGCAGCTCGGTCTTCGGCACCACCCGGCCGCGGCGTGCCAGCAGGTAGGCGAGCACGGCGTACTCGTTGCGCGTCAACGTCACCTCTTCCTCCCCCACGGACACGGCACGCCGGCCGGTGTCGACGCGCAGCTCTCCCACTTGGACCACCGGGTTCTTGGTGCCGAACTTGCGACGGCCCAGCGCGCGGCAGCGCGCCACCAGCTCCTCGAACTCGAATGGCTTGGTCAGGTAGTCATCGGCGCCGAGTTGCAGCCCCTCGATCCGCTCCTGCACCTGGTCGCGCGCCGACAGGATCAGCACGTGCACGTCGTTGCCGGCAGCCCGCAGGCGGCGGAGCACGCCGAGGCCGTCGAGCTTGGGCAGCATCAGGTCCAGGATCACCAAGTCGTAGTTGCCGTGCCCGGCCCAGACCACGCCCTCTTCACCGTCGCCGACCACGTCGACGGCAAAGCCCGACCGGTCGAGCCCCATCTTGAGCGACCGCTGCAGTCGCTCGGAGTCCTCGATGAGGAGTGTCTTCATGCGCGGAGGATTCTGACCCCTGAAGCTTAAGGTACCCTGAGCAACGCGGCGGGGCCGAACGATGCTCGTG
>JAGQRA010000170.1 GCA_020425885.1 Planctomycetota bacterium
AGCGAGCTCGCGCGCATGGACCCGGCGCCGGCGCCGTTCTTCGACAAGACCGCCTACCCGTTGCGCGCGTTCGAACTGCAGGACCGGGTCCGCCTCGTCCCCGGCGGCTCCGCCGTTCGCCGCGGCGCCTACGTCGCCGCAGGTGTCGTGATCATGCCGCCGGCCTACGTCAACGTCGGCGCCTTCGTCGACGCCGGCACCATGGTCGACAGCCACGCCCTGGTCGGCTCGTGCGCGCAGATCGGCAAGAACGTCCACCTGTCCGCCGGCGCCCAGATCGGCGGCGTGCTCGAGCCGGCCCATCAGAGCCCCGTCGTCATCGAGGACGGCGCCTTCGTCGGCGGCCTCGCCGGCGTCTTCGAAGGCGTCGTCGTCCGCGAACGCGTCGTCCTCGCCGCCGGTGTCGTGCTGACCGCCGCCAGCGTCATCCACGATCTCGTCCATGGCTGCGAACGCCGCGGCGAGGTGCCGGCCGGCGCGGTCGTCATCCCGGGGACCCGGCCGGCGCGCGGCGACTACGCGACGCGCAACGGACTGCACGTCGCGGCACCGCTGATCGTCAAGTATCGCGACGAACGCACCGACGCGGCGACGGCGCTCGAAGGCGCGCTGCGGTGAGCGCGACGATCTCGTGATCGACGTCGGCGGGCGCCTCGACGACCGCCTGCCGGATGCAAGGTCGGGCGTCATACCATGTCGGTCGAGCGGGCGAGCGAGCGCAGGGGACGGGGGTTGACGATGCATCGACGGGGGCTTCCCATGGCAATTCCTCGACGCTGAATTCTCGTCAGGATCGGCTTCTACCGAAGGAGGTTGTCATGATCCGACAAGCAGAGAGAGAGAGAGAAGTGCGGTATCCGCGCACTCGTCCTCGTAGCCACGGCGGCAGTAGGACTCGAATCCACGGCTGCTAGCCAGACACCAACGTGGCCGCCGTTGCCACCGCGCTATTCCACGCATGATTGGACGCCGCAGGCCGCGGGCGACTTCGACGAGATGTGGGCAGACGTCAAGTCCCCGGGCGATGGCATGATCTACTCAGTGGGAACCGCCCGGGTGATCAAGAACTACAGCCCGATCCCGGGGCAGACGGCCTTGTTCTCGGATGAAGCGATCTCCGCGCCACCCGAACAGTTCTGGGAATTCGACAACTCCCTCACCGGTAACCAACGCCAGGTCGTCGTCCTCCAGGCATCCAACGAGGACTACGCAGTGAGCCAGGGCATCGTCTGGCAACGGTTCTTCAATGGCAACCAGGCTGGCGCCGCATTGCACGCGAACGCCCGCGGGATCTCGGTCTGGCCGGACCAGGATCCCGCCGATGCCCGCATCGCGATCTGCGGCGAAACCCAGAGCTTCTACCTCCCGTACAGCCAGGACGTCTGGGGAAATGGCGCCAGCGGAATCGCCGGCCACGGCTTCATCGCCGTCTACGATGGCACGGGGGATCTCAAGTGGAGTCACCTGTTCTTCGGTATCAATAACGGCAGCAGCACCGGGACCTGCGCGATCACGGACGTCAGCATCCGCGTCGAGGGCTCGGGAAGTGACCAAGAAGATGTTGTGACCTACTGCGGCATCTCGTCGTACGGAGGTCCCGCCAGCGGCAATTCCCTCGTGCCGTTCCA
>JAGQRA010000171.1 GCA_020425885.1 Planctomycetota bacterium
AGGCTCTCGATGAGTCCGACGATGCGGTCCTGGATCTCGGACCAGTGGTCCTCGGAGCAGACCGTGGCGAGCGGTGCGCCGGGCGTCTCGATGCGCAGGTCGATCGCGCGCAGGTGGCCGGTGTCGACGATCTCGCAGGTTCGCGTCGGCCCGACCAGGAAGGCGGCGACGGCTTCGATCGGCTTCTGGGTGGCCGACAGGCCGATGCGCTGGAACTCGCCGACGTGGGCGGCGAGACGTTCGAGGGTCAGCGCCAGGTGCGAGCCGCGCTTGTCCGGGCAGAGCGCGTGGATCTCGTCGACGATCACCGTCTCGACGCCCTGCAGCATGCCGAGTCCGCCCTTGCTGGTGAGCAGGACGTAGAGCGATTCCGGCGTGGTGACCAGCACGTGTGGCGGCTTGCGCAACATTGCCTGGCGGTCCTTCTGCGGCGTGTCACCACTGCGCACCTCGACGCGGATCTCCGGCAGGCTCGGGTCGCGCTCGCGCAGTTCTGCGAGCGGACCCAGCAGGTTCTTCTGCACGTCGTTGCCGAGTGCCTTCAGCGGCGAGACGTAGACCACGCGGGTCTGCTCACCGAGGTCGTCGCCCCGCTGCAGCAGGGTATCGAGCGCGTGCAGGAATGCGGCCAGGGTCTTGCCCGAACCGGTCGGGGCGGCGATCAGCGTATGGGCGCCCGTCGCGATGACCGGCCAGCCGCGGGTCTGCGGGGCGGAGGGTTCGCCGAGGGTGTCGTTGAACCAGGCCCGGACGGTGGGGTGGAAGGCGGGGGACGGCACGCGGCTCGTTGTACACCGCAAGGCGACGTTCTGGGCGTAGCCCTATGGGCCACAGCGGGCTCGTCGCGCCCTTCGGGAGCTCCTCAGGCCGCCGGGGGTGACGCGTGCCGTTCGCCGGGCCACGATGGCGGCGTTGCGGACCGGGCTCTCGGGCTCGGTCCGCCGTGTTCTGCTCTTCTCGTCCATACCGGAGTCACCATGCCCAGCCCCAGCTCCGTACGTTCCGCTCGTCTACCGCTCGCCAGCCTCGTCTTCGCCTGCGCGCCGCTGTTCGCGCAGAACCCGATCACCTGGGCCGTCGCCGACATCTCCAGCGCGGCCACCGACGTCAGTACCCGCGGTGAACTCTGCATCGCGGTGAACATGGGGCCCGAGGTCTGCGAGGCGGTCGTGAACGGCGTGCACTTCCAGGCCGACCGCTCGCACTGGACGCGCAAGCTCCTGACCCGCGGCGCGACCTCGACCAGCAGCATCATGTACTTCCCCGCCTGGACCAACGGCGGGTTCGTGCTGACCACGCCCTACAACCGCACCGCGGGCGGCATCGGCGCACGGCATGCGACCGAGTCGGACTACGACGCGATCCTCAGGGACGGACGGCACTCGAGTCCGGGGACCACGACGGTCAACTGTTCGATCGCCGGTCTGACTCCGGGCCACACCTACGAGATCCAGCTCTTCTACGGCGCTGCCAGTCGGCCGACGCGGATCACCGAGTGGGACGACGGCGTGGGCAACGGACCGGGCAGCGGCGGGATCTACCTCGCGGCCAGCGGGCCGCACTCCGGCCAGGTCGCGACCGGGACGTTCGTCGCCGCGGCGTCGGGCATCCAGACCTTCGGCAACTCCCAGCACCCGGCCAGCGGCTCGATCCCCGAGACCAACAACGCCTGCTCGGCGATGCAGATCCGCGACCTGACCCCGACCGGCAGCGATCCGCTGGTCCACTACTTCGGCGAGGGGACGCCGGGGACCGACACCCAGCCCAACCTCGGCGGCACCCGCTGCTCGCCCGGCATCGGGATGATCGGCGCGCCGCGCGTCGGCGCCTCGGTCCTGCTCACGGTCGAGAACTCGCAGGACGTGCCGAGCCCCGCGATCCTCGTGGTCGGCCCGCAGTCGCTGTCGCTGCCGGTCCTCGGTGGCACGCTGTTGGTCTCACCGCAGTTCACCGCCGGCATCCTGATCCAGCCGCCGGTCTCGCCCTACGTCCACGACCACGAGCTGCAGCTGCCGTTGACGATCCCGGGTGGCGTGGGCGCGTCGGTGTACTTCCAGGTCGTGCAGTTGGATCCCGGCGCCGCGGGCGGCTACTCGATGACGGCTGCGCTGCGGGTGCGCATCGGCGTGTGAAGCGCGGCAGGGCGGCGCCGCCCCACGGTTTCTGTCGTAGTCGGTGCCAGGCACCATTCACGACAGACTTCGTGTCGCGGTTCGTGCCTCACAAGAAAAGGGGGCCAGAGGCGTTCTTGCCTTCGTCGCCGTCGGCCCCCTTTTCCTTGTGCTCGGGTCGGCGTGCCGCGGCGCAGCCGCGAATAGCGCGCCGATGGATGACTGG